>CANEVK010000016.1 GCA_947442115.1 Bacteriovoracaceae bacterium
GTGCTATGGCCGCTGTGGAAATGGCAAATCTCATGATGAAAATCCAAGAAAAATAATCATGAATTGGACTTTCATTTTGCTCCTCTTTTGTTTCTCGACAAAGCTATTTGCTGCGAGAAAAGAGCTCCTTATTTCAACTTCCATTTATCATAATGAAGACGAAATTTTTCTTGCTCATGACATCTCCATGGCCATGTCTATTCAGTATGGCCCCATAAAAAATCTTCGCCTTGAAATAGAAAAAGAACTTCAAACAAAGCTGAATTATTTTACAGATTGGAACTCAGAGGGAGAAGCCCACATCACTGTCATTACACCACCCGAGTTTCAGGTTTTAAAATCTAAACTGAGCATGAATGACATCAATGCTATTGCACAGAGATATGAAATCCAGGAATCACGATTGATGATTATGGGTATCGGTCATGGGAAAGCCTTGATTGCAGGGAAAGAAGAATCGGCCTATTTCCTTATTGTTGATTCATATAATCTAAGGAATATCCGTCAAATGATTTACTATGAATTCCTTCGACGGGGTGGGCAACGAAAAACTTTTGATCCTACCTGGTATTTCCCTCATATCACCATCGGCTTTACCTCTCAGGATCTTCATGAGAATCTTGGGGTCATTAAAAATCTCAAATCTTCGCTGGATGAGCGCTTCGACATCAAGTTTGTTTCACCATAAGCTAAGGCGCTCTATTCAGAGAACAAATAATCAGGAAGAAGAAATGCTTTCTTATTATCCTGTACAAACTTTTTTAAAGACTCAATTTCTTCAGAGCTGAAAATATTATTTTCTTTCAGCCACTTATGATTATCAGAAATTTCTGAGATGATATCGGCCGCCTCATAGACTCTGTGGGAAAATTTATCCACACTCTTGTCTATCGTTGACTTAGAAACTTCAACAGCACTTTTCAATAAAGGAGCAAGATCTTGCAAGATCCTTTTTTTATCCTCATCTTTAATAGCTTTTGTTTCAATTAAACTGCCTAAGACACTTATCGCTTTACCACTTACGGACTTGTCATCTAAATCACCTTTAACAAATTTGGCAGCATTCTCTAATGAAAATTTGGTGTAATCTTGCCAAAAAACAGGATCCTTTAGTAGTTTCGTTTTAACAGTCTCCTTAAATGCAAACTGCAATTTAAAATCACTAAATTCGTCCAGATAAGGATTAGTCAGGAGAGATTGTCGAATATTATCCACGAGAGTAAGATCCTCCAGATCGACAAGATGATCTATAGAGACCTGAACGGCCGATGACAACTCCAGTTCCTTACCTTTAGAATCCATCAGAATTTGACTTGCATATTTGAGTTTTTCTTCAGCAGATAAAATCTTGTCTGACCCCATTGCATAGGTCATAAATTTTACATTGTTTTTTGAATATCCTTGAGAAAATGATTGCTTAATCTTTTCTTTTCCTTGTGAATCAGAAAGAACGAGTAAGTCATAAATAGCAGTTTGATCAAGCTGATAGGTTTCCAAATCAGTGATCATTTTTCCGCTCAAAAAATCATTCGAATAATTTTTTATTTCTCGTTCGACATTGACTTTAGTCTCTTCAGTTAAGAGATCTTGGTGTCTTTTTGCTATAAGAAGAAAACTTAAAGTTTCACTCGAAACAGATCCGTTGTAGCTTTTACTTTTCTTAAGAAAGTCTATCAGTTCAGTTTGATCTTTTTGCTTCATCTTTGAAAATACTGAAATCAACCCAGGATAGAGCTGCTCTTTTCCCTGTGCCCAAACGCTCTCACCTATATCAGTGAAAACGTTAAACTCCATTTTATAATCAAATGACTCAAAAATCTGTTTAAATTTTTCTTGTGAAAGAAAATTATTTCGACCTAGTTTCGCCGCTAAGTTCAACAAATTTATCGCGGCCTGAACATTTTTAACTGCGCCTCTCTCAAGGTTATTTTCCCACATCGCTGAGAGAAGCTTATCTAGTTCTTCAGGTTCCATTTCACCTGGTTCTAGTACTGACAAATGGCCAAGAATTAAATCCTTTTCATTCATTTGAAATAAATTCAGGATTAAATTTTTTCTATCCATCGCCCCTTGGCAGAGACTTAATTTTTCTCTTAAAGAGGATACACAGACCTTACGTTCTTCACAGCTCTGACTATTTTGACATTCAACTGGTTTCTGACAGGAATTCTGTTGATTTTGCTTGAGGGCATGAAGAAGTTTCTCTGGAGAATCTTGAATTGATTGAGCGTTAACTAAACTGGCCATTTTTACAGCTCGAAAGGCGTTTATAACATTTTCTGATGTTCCGAGTGCAGATGCCCGTAAAATGTTTTTAATTAAATTAACTTTATCTGTGGGGTTTTGAGGGAGAAGCTTGCGGGCCTTCAGAACGGTGACGATCTGACCTGCCACTGCTGCTGTTGAAGGTGAGGAAAAACTTGTTCCACTAATCGGCCCGTAAACAACTCCATCTATCTGACACTGTTTTTTTCTTTTATATTCACCGTTTTTTGCATCCTCGGAGACCAAGGTGTACACACCCTCCCCTGGAGCCTTTAAATCACCTACCGTAGAGAATGTCGCCTCTTGGCCTTCATTATTGATGGCCCCAATAAATATAACTGGAGCATCCGGGGCGACCTTTTGTTCAAATGATTTCTTCTTTATCCCATTATTACCTGATGATTTGATCACCAGACAACCCAGCTCTTTTGCCTTCTTGTACCACAGCTCGTCCTCGATTTTAGTTATACCAAGCTCATCAAAATCACTCCCCCAGGAGACGTTTACAATATCGGACTCCGAACAAGCTTTTTCTATACTTGCGGCAAGAAAAGCACTCGAGGTTGCCCCACTGGCCCCGTCTTCAGTCACTCGGTAAATATTGAGGTCCACGTAAGATGTAACGCCAACACCTTTACCAGATATCATCCCACTGACAGCAGTTCCATGGCCTGACTGATCTTTGAACTCGGATCCGGCCTTCTCAAATCCCTTGGCGAGTTTGATCTTTTGGGCTTCTAAATTTTTTAAATTTTGTTCTTTATTAAAACCAGAGTCCACAACAGCAACTTTAGCATAATCACTTGAATCGTTTTCTTCGAGAATTTTTTTTACTTCTTGGTCAGCCAAATCTGCATCGATAAAATACTTTGCCCATTGTGGATTTCGCCCCTGACAATGTGGATTAAGCTGGCAATCTTGGGCTTCAGAGTTTTTTAATAAATCTAAAATTGATGGAATGAATCCAGATGAAGAACTTTCCGCACATTGTTCAACTTCTGGAATAATTCCATTTCGAGGATAAAGAACACGGTCCTGACTAACCGATAAGACATGCTGAGATTTTTTTAATTCTTCTAAAATATTTAAAAATTCTTTTTTACTCGAAAAATTTTTTGGACGAATGACAAGAAATTCTTCACCTTGGGCCGCAATCTCGGTCCCACTCTGAAGAATCATCTCTTTTATTTTTTCGGCCTTTGCCGGGGACTTCAATCGCACAACGTATTGATGGGGAATTTCACCGTCTGCAAAAACAAAAGGGACGAGACCTAGAAGCAAAATAAGATAAATAACATTCATGAGCAGGCTTGTCGGACTTCTTTCCCAAGGTCTTTAGCCTTAAATAAAGATATAACCTTCTGTTATTACGTTGTTTCAAGTTTCAATTTTTCGCTCGCGCTAATATGCCTTGCCATAAGTCCTTATTTTCACTATAACTACCCCACACTTTTTCTTTGTGAGGATGCAGGCTCCCTGGGAGAAGTTTTTATTTATTTGTTTCCTGCTCATGCCTAAAGGAGAATTTATGGCAAAAATCGACATGGGGCGCTCGCGCTTCAAAATTCAGCGCCGACTTGGTGTTGAACTTCCTGGTCTTGGTAAGGCCGGAGCTCTAGAAAGAAAACCGTACGGCCCTGGTCAGCACGGTATGCAGCGTAAGAAGCTTTCGGACTTTACTGTTCGACTTCTTGAGAAGCAAAAAGTGATGTTTAACTATGGTCTACGTGAGTCTCAACTCCGTAACTACGTTAAAAACTCAAAGAAAATTAAGACTGCTTCATGGGTTGATACGATGATCATCGCTCTTGAATCTCGTCTTGATAACGTCATTTTCCGTCTTAACTGGGCGCCTTCAACTCCAGGTGCTCGTCAGATGGTGACTCATAAGCACATCAAAGTTAACGGTAAAATTGTTAACGTTCCTGCTTATACAGTAAAACCTGGTGATGTTATTGAGATCACTGATACGGGTGCTAAGTCTGGCAACTATCTTCAAGCAAAAGTTCGTCCTCGTATTTCTTCAGTTCCAGCTTTCTTAACAAAAGAAGCTGTTGCAGAAAAAGAAAAGGCGAAAATGGTTTCAAAACCACTTGCTGAGGATATCCCTTTTGCTTTCGAAAAACGTCTCGTGATTGAGTACTACTGGAAAGTTAAGTAATTCCAAGGCCCTCGCAAGAGGGCCTTTTTTTTTACTTTTTTTCAAAAACTAAATGAACATAAGGTGGCAAAGTGAGTTGGGTGTACCAGTGGTCATTTACTTCCTCAGCTTTCCTCACAAAGCTCGAACAATCCTCAGATGTTTGATTTCCACTCTCATTATAAATGACCTGACACTGAGCTTTCAGGTAGGCCCATTTATCTTTAGTACCCGGTTGGTGGCCCACAATGTCCACTACTGTCACCCAATGCAAGTTTTTACCATTGGTTCTTAAAAGCACTAATACAGGGCTTCTCTTAGCTTTCCCACCATCTTCCAAGTTTCGCGTCAGATGACCATGTCCACGTCGAAGTTCATGAAAAAGTGAATCTAAAAAAGCCCAACGGTTATCCACATAATAATATTTCCATTCACCATCTATACACTCCGGATTGTTTTCAAATAATTTATTTAATCCTCTTTCCATAGAGTCCGGTCTCACACCTGGTGTGATGTCATAAAAGTATTTTTCGGCGACATCTTGAACTTCAATGAATTTTCGCTGGCAATAAGCATGAAAAACATTGGCGGCAGCGGTTGGCCCACAGAGGCCTTCATAATTTGAAGTTCCTGAGGGCTGGTCATAGGAAATGCTCCCATCCTCACATTCCCATGCAGTGGATAGAATGGTTTTTAAATTAATTTTTTTGAGGCATACTCCATAAACATCAAGACTCAAGGCCAGAAGCAGGATGGCTGTTAGGTTAGAGAGCATAGGGGGATCCTAGTTTGATTAGGGTTGTGAATCCATAATCTCACCCTATCCCCTCGAATCCCATGGGGCCTGAAAAAAGGTAGGGGGTCTGTCCAAGTTTTATACACCCTAAAACTTTTGCTCTGTTCCAATCCAGAATTTTTGAGAAGTGTTAAGATGACCCAAACCAAGGATTAACCATGAAGCCAATCATATTACTCTTTATTTTTCTCTGCCAATTTTCAATCAGCTTCGCTCAAGAAGTGGTGGTCATTTCTGATCTTGATGAGACTCTTCGAATTGCCAACATTGAAAAGAAAGTCAAGGCCGCTGGTAAACTCATCACTGGTGTTAAACCCTATGAAGGCCTAAGAGCTATATTTAAAGAACTAAAAGTGAAACATGAAAATATAAAATTTTACTATCTGAGTAACTCCTACCCCTTTCTTTACTGTGGGGAAAAGTGGACAGCAGAGAATGACCTACCCAAGGGGATCGTCTTTCAGCGAAGTTTAAAAGATAAATCTACGGTTTTTAAAACCCTCAAGCTCAGAGAGATAGCTAAAAAACATCCAAGTGCGCGCTTCATTCTTTTCGGAGATAATGTTGAACACGATCCGGACTTTTATCGAAACTTTCTAAAAGAAAATCAATCTCGCGATATGAGCGTATACATAAGAGATGCTAAGCTTGTTTTTACGGAAGAAAACCAAATCACCTACTTCCAAACAGAGGCCCAAATTACTGACGAACTTGAGATCTCTCCTCAGACTACAAAGTTTATTAATAATCTTCCTTTCAATAAGCTTGTGCCAAAATTTCTTTTGAAGAATCTTAAATCCAGAATTATCAAATCATGTCGAGAACAACTCATTAGTTGCAAGGAATATGCTTCGCAGAGAGTTCAAGAGATCGTTGATACAATTATGCCAAATCCAGCTGCAAGAATCGATTCACCTAGGTAGGCGATGATTCTGCAATAATTGTTCTGAGCTCCCTCAGAGCGTTTATAGCAACACCAGAATTTTCTGAGACTTTCTTGAGTCGGTCTATTTCCTGCGAGAGATGAGGATGGTTTTTGGTTAATGATCTAATAACTAAAGTCAAATTTGAATCAACAACGGAAAGATTATTAGCAATATCGTGAATAAGCTTCCGTTGTTTTTCAATCGTCATTACTTTCCGTGTCTCTTTTTATCAGTGATATAGATAAATGGCTTTAAGATAAAAAAAGCAATAATAAGCACAACAATCACACCCCAAGTTGGGAGCTTCATCTGATCTGGCTTGGGATGCTGTATAGGGTGTGAAAAAATTGAAGACTCGGACTTAAACACCTCAGGCTTTTTAATATTCGTTTGTTCCATAAATTCTCCTAACGGTAAAGGGACTCTAAGATAACCATTGCAGCATAGGCAAAAGCTGAAATGGGAACGAGGGCAACAAATCGCATCCACTTGGTTTCATCTTTTAAGTGCATATAAGACCAGGCCACGATACACGCCTTTCCTAATGCTAAAAATGTAAGGGAAGAGCCCTTAGCAAATTGTGAGATTTTCATCGCTGGGATAATTAACTCCACAATCGTCAAAGCTGTTAAAACAAAAAATATTTTGAAATATTCCTTCTTATGGCTTTTGTGGTTGTGACTTGATTCACTCACGAATATCTCCTTATTTAAGACTTTTTCTTTCTGTTAATTAAAAGACCAGTATCAATCATCAGCTGATTAATTGAGTCTTTATCAGTTGAGTAATAACCACGAATTTTCCCATCCTGATCAACGAGTACGACTTTATTAGAATGGGCCACATCCATGACATTGTTAGCAATTTCTTTTTTACCCATAGGGACTTTAAAACCATCCACAAGCAACGCCTTAGTATCCTCAGTTGAAGCCGTTAAAAACTTCCAGACGACAGGATTGGCCTTCATCTCTCGGGCCTTTTCAAATAATACCTTAGAAGTATCAACTTCCGGATCCACGGTAAAAGAAATGATAGCAGCTCGATCAATAACACCGCGGATTCGATGTTGAATTGTCTGCACCTTTCCTAGCAAAACTGGACAGGCGGTCTTACAACTCGTGAACATAAAATTAGCAATATAAACTTTGCCTTGGAGCTCAAGCGTTCCAAAAGATTTGCCATTTTCGTCAGTAAACCTAAAAGAAGGAACATTCCCGTAAATAGGTAGCTCTGCTGGGAGCATGCGATTAACACTTTTTGCAATCGGGTAAACAAAAAGGAAAGTACACGCAATCATCCAGAAGTACTTATTCAAAACCATCTTTTGTACAAAAGTCGTTTTTCTTATATGGCTTTGTTGAATAACAGATTCCACGTTCAACCTTACTTTTGGTTCTCAAGTTTATTAATCAATTCAAATCTTGCCGGAGTGTCCTTCATCTCTCTTAGGTACTGAACATAATAAGCAAGTGCCCAAAGATCTTCATCTGATACAACGTCTTTCCAACCTGGCATACCAGAACCATTTACACCGTACATAAGACGCTGAACGATCGATGGGACATCCGTAATTGAACGGAGTGGATGAAATGTAAAATCAGGTGGAACAACTTTATAGCTGTAATCCCCTTCTTGAAGCTTCAAGACATAAAGATCTTCAGCAAACTCTTCACTTTTAAGTGCAACTTTATTTATTTCTTCATTGAATTTAGAAATATTTTCTTTTGATTCATAACCACGGTGACACTGAGTACAAGCAGCCGTTATATGATAAGCTTTTTTACCTTTCTCAATGGCCTGGTGGCGATAAACATCACCAAATGGATCTGCAGGCAACTCATACTTAGTCCCAAGAACCTTATCTGAACCTTCCCATGTCTGAGGGGCAAAAGTCTTAATGTACTGGATAACAGCATCAAGCTTATCGCCAGTGATATCCCAAGGAAGCATCGGAGTTCCATTCAAACCATGCTTAATAATACGAGCAAAGTCCTCATCATGAGGCAACTCTCCACTCACCACATTCCCAAACTTATAGATACCTAAAGTAAAATTACGAGGAGGTGGATACATTCCTTTAGAAGAAACACCCTGGCCATCCCCCTTCACTCCGTGACAAGAGACACAGTACTCCATATAGGTGGCTTGACCTAAATTAAGAGTGCTGGCCGAAACAATCTTACCCCCAGCAAAAGTTTTTGATTCTTTAAAATCACCCTTGCTACATCCAACGAGGATAAGTGGTAAAAGGAAAACGAGGTTTTTTAGGTTCTTCATAATCATCCTTAAAAAAACTTATAAAACAAAAATAGTTAAAAACATTACAATCCACACCACACCCAGAAAATGCCAAAATTTTTCAACATTAACTGTGGTCTGGAGAATATTAGAGTTATTGCGTTTAATCGCAAATCTCAGATAAACAAGAGATAAAATTCCAAAAATCATGTGAAAGGCATGGATCCAAGTAAAACCATAAAGGATAGATCCAAAAATTCCTGATGTAGTCAGAAAAATGCCAGTACTTTTGAGATAAAACCAAAGGTAACACTGACCGATCATAAAGATGCTACCCAGGGCAAGAGCTAGATTCACATCCACCATGGCCTTAGTTAGGTTACCATTTTCTAATTTTAATCTTCCTTGGTACATGAACCAACTACTCGCAAGAATCACCAGAGTACTGAGAAAAGGCAAAACAAGTGAGACTTTTTGAATACCTAGAGGAGGCCACATCAAAGCAGATGAGCGGTAAACGGCGTAACCAAGAAATAACGTGGCAAATAACATAGAGCCCATAATCAGGGTCACTGTCATCGCCAAATTATTTTGTAACTGGTTACGGTTCATTATTAGGCCTCTACCAATTCTTCAGTCTGGTATTGGAAATCTCTGCCATTTTTCAGATTTGGATTTCCAAGCTCATGAGGACCGCATTTCACCACAGGTATCTCATCATAGTTGTGATGAACTGGTGGTGAAGGAATCGTCCACTCAAGTGTTCCTACATTCCATGGATTACTTACAGCCTTGGCCCCATTTTTAAGTGACCAAAGGAAATTAATCACAAAAACAATCTGGAACGCACCCATAAGGATAGCAGAAGTTGTAATCATCGAATTAATCGGAATGAGTCGTTGTAATGATTCGTAAACAAATGGGTTGTAAATTCGTCGGTGCATACCACCGTAACCAACCATAAGCATCCCAAAGAAAATTCCATTAAGTGGAATCATTGTTCCCCAGAAATGGATCTTCGCCATGGTTTCGTTCATCATTTTACCGAACATTTTTGGGAACCAGAAATAGATCCCAGCAAAACCACCAAGGAGCACTGAAGCCGCCATCGTATAGTGGAAGTGACCAACCACGAAGTAAGTATCATGGAGGTATAAATCTGTAGTGACTGTCCCTAAGTGAAGACCGGTTAAACCACCCAAACCAAAAACAAATACTACACCCAATGAAAACAACATCGGTGAATCAAAGCGAATTGATCCTTTCCAAATGGTTCCCAACCAGTTGGCAAAGAAAATGGCAGATGGGATCGAGATGGTCATAGTTAAAGTCATAAATGACTGAGTCAAAAGAGGGCTCATTTGAGTCGTAAACATGTGGTGACCATAAACAAGTGTAGAAAGGATGCTCACCGAAGTCATGGCAAGCGCAGTCGCTTTCGCACCAAATGCTGGCTTTCTAGAAAAGAAAGAAAGTAAATCGGAAACAATACCCCAAGCAGGCAGAATAAGAATGTAAACTTCTGGGTGACCGAAAATCCAAAACACGTGCTGGAATAGTACTGGATCACCAGAACCTGATGTTGCAGAAGCACCAGCGAGGAAGAAAGTTGTTCCCATCACCCTATCAAGGATTAAAAGAAGAACACCCGCACCTAGTACCGGAACGAAAATAGCGTTTAAAATCGCAGTAAGCCATAAACCCCAAATAGTAAGGGGCATATCAAAGTAACCCATTCCTGGAGCGCGAAGAGTGATAACCGTCGTAACGTAATTCACAGCTCCCATCGTTGATGAAACACCAAAAAGAAAGATTGCTACACACCAGAGTGTTTGACCTGCACCAGGACTTCCAATCAGAGTCGAAAGAGTTGGATAGGATGTCCATCCCCCTGCAGCAGCTCCCAGAGGTAAACAAAGTGAGATGATAAGAACCAAACCAGACAAGAAAGCAAACCAGAAGGAAAGCATATTCAACATCGGGAAGGCCATATCCCGGGCCCCAATCTGGAGAGGGATACAATAGTTACCAAAGGCCCCAATCAAAATAGGAGTAATGGCATAGAAGATCATGATCGTACCATGCATGGTAAAAAGCATGGAGTAAGTATCAGGAGGAACAACTCCACCAGAATCAGAAAATAAGAGTGAGCCTAAAACAGGGACAGGAACGCCCGGATAAGCAAGAGTCCAGCGAATCAAAAGGGCCATGATTCCGCCCAAACCTAAAAAGAATATTCCGTACCAAAGGAATTGCTTCGCAATCACCTTATGGTCAAAAGAAATAATATACGTACTCCAGAAGGTGGTAGGTTCTGGGTGAATTTCGTTGTAACCGCCGCTCATATTATTTCTCCCACTTCCATCCCCACGCAAGGTTTGCGTCGGAAGGATCATTTGTATTTAAAGCAATTTTTTCTGATGTTGCGACCCAACGTTTAAAATCTTCTTCAGAATAAACAGTTAGCTTGGCTTTCATCAAGTAGTGATGTGTTCCACACATCTCGGCACAGGCAATATCATAAACTCCAGGAGTCGTAACTTCCCACCACACTCGAGTAATACGTCCTGGAATTGTATCCACTTTCAATCTTACGTTCGGAACGAAGAATGAATGAATCACATCTTTAGAAGTTAAGTGAAAAAGAATTTTTGTCCCTGTTGGAACTCGTAAATCGTTGTTTGTGACAACATCATCGGCTGTTCCAAATTGATCATCTGGACCTGCATATCTGAATGACCATAACCATTGCTGGGCCATAACTTCAACACGCAAAACTTTTTCTGTTTTAGGATCAGGCCATTTCCAAAATTGATTTAAAAGATCGTTGTTAGCAATACGAGCAATATTTAAATCAATACTCAAAAAAACAGCAGCACCAATCACAGCAGTGACAAGAAGATGCTTCTTTTTATTTCCATAAGTGTAGTAGGGAGTTTTATTTCTCTTTTGAGAATAAAAGAATGCAAAACCAAAAAGACCAATACACACCAAGATGAAGTAAAAGATACAAAGCATAGTGGTATAATTCCAAAGACCATCAATCAAATGACCATTGGTCGAAATGTCTAGAGGTGGCTTGGCCAAATCCCACCAACTCACAGATGCATTAAGGTTTAAAAAGCCCATAGAGTTTCCTTGAATAAGTTCTTAACTTTTTGAATTGTTTACTATTTTATCCAATATATATTAATTTTCTATTTAAAAAATATCATCCCTAAAAAGACCACAGGCAAATATATAAGCGATGCGTAAAAATATTTCCTCGCCCACCCCATGAGATCATCCGTAGATGCTTGCTTTCTATATCCTAAAAGTGAAAACACAAAAAAACTTCCACCAAAAAGCAAAATGAAATCACGATAGATTTTATTTGCTGCCCCTATATAAAAAGGGGCCAGGGAAATCACCATCAGAATAAATGTATAGATTGTAATTTTATGAATCGTCTTTGAAATACCTATTTGAGTCGGAAAAATTTTGAAATCAGCATTATTGTAATCTTTGGAATGATACATAGAGATGGAAAGAAAGTGAGGAAGTTGCCAAACGAATAAAATCCCAAAAAGAATAATTCCTAATGATCCAATAGAGTTTGTCACTGTCGTCCATCCCATCAGTGGTGGGATTGCACCCGGAATAGCACCTGCAAAAAGCGCCCAAGAACTAATTTTTTTCATTGGGGTGTATAAAAAAACATAAGTTAAAGTTGCAATAAGACCTAGAGTCCCAGTCAAGGGATTGACCATTACAAATAGAACAGAAAGACACGAAAGAATGAGGAATAATCCCAAAATTAAAGCCAATTTTGGTTGAATTCTTCCAGTTGGAAGAGGGCGATTTTTTGTTCTCTCCATAAGGCGGTCTATGTCTCTCTCCATCCAGCAGTTTATCACACAGGCACCAGCAACAAGACCTGATGTGGCAGCGATAGAAACAAGAGTTGTGAATAAAGAGACTTGCCCTGGAGCTAAAAAAAGACCTAAAGCACTGGTAAAAATCACAAGTGCAGACAAGCGTGGCTTTGTTAAAGAAAGAATATCCAAGAAAAATGAGACTTTCTTTTCACGTACAATAGTATCAGACACATAACGCGTAGTCATAGTTTAAGCTCTCAATAGTATAGGCACTACTTTACATTAAACGATGAGGTTTTCAAACTGTAAACAATTGATAAACCATTAGATAAATTATCACGCCTGTCACTGAGACATACATCCAGATGGGGAATGTAACCTTCGCAATTTTTTTATGTTTCTCTAAGTTTCCCTTAAAGGCATAAATAAAAGTCATGATGATCATAGGAACCATAACAGCAGCTAAAATAATGTGAGGGACAAGAATAACAAGATATAACGTCTTGATCCAACCAAGCTCAGGAAAAGTTGTAGAGCCATGATGGTAATGATGAAAGAGATAACCAATCAAGAAGATAGTAGAAAAGATAAGCGCCATGACCATGCTTATCTTATGCTTTTTTTCATTCCTTTCTTTCTTTTTAATAAAATAGTAACCCGAGATTAAACAAAAGGTTGAAAGGAGATTGAAAAAAGCGTTTTGAGTTGGCAGTGAGGGTAAGTTCATGACTAATTTTTTGGATCAAACTTTTTAGCCGCCCTAAAAAGAATGAAGAAAGGAATATAAGTGAGACAGATAAATAACCCAAGAAAGATGATGGTGTAAGGGGGTCTATTCCCTTCATCAATCGACGTGTGGCAGTTTGGACAAGACCAAGCTGCCACTGAAAACAGGGCCAAAAGAAGGTAAAAAATAATTTTCATAAAAGGTATATAAAAGTAAACACGAGAATCCAGACGAGATCTACAAAGTGCCAGAATAGGCCTAAGATTTCTAGACGATCGTAATTTCCATTATCGTATCGGCCACTTAAAGCAAATCTGTACTCACAAATGAGATAGATCACACCTGTCAGAACGTGCAGACCATGGAACCCGGTAATAATATAAAAAGTAGAACCAAATAAATTATTACCATGCACAAACTTGGTTAAAGTAATCCCCATATGAACCAAGTGTGTGTATTCATAGACTTGAATACCAAGGAAAATGACTCCTCCTGTGATTGTCACAAGAAGCCAATTTAACATTCCCTTACGATCTTTGTTTTTACATGAATCAATCGACAAAACCATTGAAACGGAACTGCAAATAAGTATGAAAGTTGCAAAGCCCGATAGATTAATACCTAAATGATCAGAGGGAACAGGCCAATTCATCGTCGACCGAAGGACTCCATAAGCAAGGAGAAAACCAGAAAATGACATGGCATCTGTGACTAAAAAAATCCACATCGCCAATTTGCCAATAGAGGCACTTCCA
This sequence comes from Bacteriovoracaceae bacterium, assembly GCA_947442115.1. Classification (GTDB taxonomy): domain Bacteria; phylum Bdellovibrionota; class Bacteriovoracia; order Bacteriovoracales; family Bacteriovoracaceae; genus Peredibacter. Next base: position 13,705 of record CANEVK010000016.1, read on the forward strand.
AATTGTGGGTCATTTCTTTGTTCTACAGCGTGGTCGCCGTGATGAGCATGAGCAGACATAGGTAAAGCTCCAAATTAAAAAAGATTCAGGGATAAATATCAACATTTTATATGAGACAATAAAAAGATGCAACCTTGACACAGAGTCTCAAAGAAATAATTCAATCGTTTGTAGAAGCTCTGACGCATCACAACTTAATAGATCTTAGTTAGATTACCCTAATAATTAATGGCGGCGGTGCCCTCAAGGGACTGATACTTTTGATTTAAAAACTTGAAGTAAATTCTTTTTTTAATATTAAGAGTTTTAACATAAGCATGTATGAGTGCAGGCTCATCCATCATAAGAAAAGCAAGCGAGGCCCGCACATCTTTCCAAGAACCACTCATCCATTCTTTTAACTTTTGGCCGATCTCTTTTATTTTACTCTTTCTTTTGCAATCAAGATTGAATTCAATACACCGTTGCTTAAAATTATCTAGCACATTTTCTAGAATTTCGGGAGTAATCGCCTCAAATTCGGTCTTATTAAAGCTTAAACCTATTTGAGTCACTGTTGACCCAAGTTTTCGCTTTTCAGGTGCTACATCATCAAACCCCTCTGCCCCAATAATTTTTCCTGGAGTTAAGAAGCGTTTTTTTAATTCTTTGATTCTTGCTTTATTCATTTCAGAAAACCAAAACAAAGTAACATCATTATCAGACTGATAAACAATTCGACTGTGATTTCTTAGAGGTAAGAGGATACCAGCATTTTTTCTTGATTTTACATCCATCGCATCTTGATCATCTTCAGTCTCAAAATCATAGTGTGAACGTTGAAAATTTCTTCCTGCGACTCCAGGAATACCAAAATATGCTTTCTTTTCTGTACCCTTCCAATCCATGCTTTGAGCTTCTTGGGGAAGCTTCTCTTGTAATAGATGTAATTTACCTTTAACGGCATCTCGGTAGAGCTTATGGTGGTCTGGATTTTCAAGATCTAAAGTAAAAAATGAAGCGACCTTATGGCCACTTAAGAAATGAATTTGAGTTGTAGCAAGAGTTACTCCGGCCTGAAGACGACGATTTTTAAGGTTCTCTTCTGCTATCATTAATTGAACCTTGTTTGACGATAGCTTTCTTATATTAATACTAAAGAGATTTTGAATGACAATCCCTGCTGTCAGTATATTCACGACACTAAAACTTAGGCCTGCATACACGCTAACTCCACCATAACGCTGAAAAGTTCCACTATCTCCAACTTGCCAATCACTTATTTCTTTTAGTTTTCTAGGAAGTGAAGGGCCCGATGTTTTATCATCCATTGTTTTAGTTTGGCGGATCATTATTTCTTTAGCACCTTTAAAGGGTGTTAATCCCACAGCAATAACATTTGATGCTACAGTTGCTTCAAGCCCCAGGCCTAACTCCCAACGATTCCTTTTGACCTCAATCCATCCAAGATCACCCTCCTGCTCTAAAAAAGCAAAACGTGAGCTGGGTTTAGCCTTAATGTAGTGGGACTTATTTCTTGTCCAGATAGTATGGGCGAGAGGACCAATAGAAACACTGGCATTTGAATGGTGGCTTAAAATATTTATATTCCCATCAAGGTCTATATAAACTGGAATATTATAAGGGCTCCCAAGCGTATTTTGCTTTTCAATAAAATCAATATGCCCACTCAGATCCTGGGCCATCACGGAGAGATTTAGAAGGAATAATAAGAAACTCAAAATTTTCAACATGTCCGAATTATGTGTTTTTTAAGCGAAAAAATGAAGTGGCCTGGAAAGATATACAAGAGAGTGTCTAAAAGTTTGGCACTTCTAACCTCTTAAAATAAAAGAGGGAACGCTCTGGTTCCCTCTTTTGAGTATCTCGAAAATGGCAAGTGATACTTTCGCCAAAGTCGGATTAAAGCATCAATTTTAGTTGTTCTTTACTCAACTTCCTGTGGTGAGGATTTTCGCCAATCTCAACAAGACTATCGTCAGAATTTTTTCCCCAAATATAAGTGCCAAACTCAGCATCTAAATTTAGGCCCGAAAAAAACTCCAAATTATTTTTGAAGTGTTCAGTCGTGATCACTTGGTGTTTATAAGCTTGGAAATAGCCCTTTAAAAAAGCTTTGAGACCACCAAGATTTTGCAAACGATAATCTAAGTACCCCATAAAGGCTGCCCCAAGTGCATAGGCCCGATCATCAGTATTGCGCTTATAAATAGAATGGGCCCCTAAGTTACTGCCAGAAAATCCAGGTGTTAAAAGTCGCTGATAACCTTTATCTCTCCAGCTAGCAATAGCTTCATCAATCCAACCAGAATTTCCATTGGCAGGAATAACCCCTTTGGCAAAATATGAATGTAACATTTCGTGGTCAAGGGCCCCAAAAGATGTTGCTGTGGCACCGGCATGCTCCATCCCACCAGTCCCCTTCATGGTACCGTAAGCGACAAACGAATCGTGTCCCCAAGGACCATAATCGGCTTCAAGTTCTTTCATCATCCTTATCGTTTCTGTTTTAAAACGTTTGGTACGTTTTTTCCAAGGAGAATAAACAGTAATAGGAATTTGCCTGCCAGATATTGAATCATAGGTAAAATCAAGTCTGCGCATCCACCCCTTTGGAGTTATATGAAAATAAGGACAAGAGACTGTGTAATATTCAGGAAAATTAATTGACCAAGATGTTGGGGACGTTTTTTTTACGATTCCATTGGTGTAGATATCTTGTTCTACTTCTTCAAAGCCTTCGAAGTTAAGATGAAGTGAGATCTCATATTGATCAAATTCAAAATTAGAAGGAATATACTGCTCAAGAAACATCCGGTCTTTCAAATCCCGAATCCAAAAAGCTTGAGAAACAGCACCAATCTCTGACTGAAAGGTCACATTGGTTGATATTTCATTTTCCATCTCCAAGACATGAAAACCTGGGGCAACGATGGTGTTAATTTTTCTTAATTGTGAAATTCCTCCAGGGAATTGAACCAAATCTTGTTCTGTTCTTTTTCCATCCAGTTTCAAAGCATAGGGACCAGGCACTAAGTCAAAGAGCGGAAAGCCTGAGTTTTTAGACTCAAACGTAATCCGTGTCTTTACTATCGCCTTTTCTTGATTCATATCATAAGTGATAGAATAATCAGCTTTTTTAAAATCTATAAAAATGGCCCGACCGCTTTTAAGATTAAAATCTGGTGGAGCAAGATGTAAATTCGCAAATGCAGATGAAGATA
>CANEVK010000017.1 GCA_947442115.1 Bacteriovoracaceae bacterium
GGCGACAAGTGCCCATACTGATTTTAGAAAATTTGATGACATGCTCAGAATGGTCATTGACTGCTCAGAAGCCCAGATTCATCAAGTCCGAAATTTTTTACAAGACTCATATAAAAATCAGGAAATCTTTTTCGGCCTTCATGAGTCGACTCACTCTCTCATGACCTGCTTTGTTGAAGGTTTAAATCAGGGGGAGCATATCCATTTTCTGGATGCTGAGGGTGGGGGCTATACAAGTGCTGCGATTCAACTCAAAAAACAAATCCAGCTCTCTATTTCTCCCAACTCAGTGGAGTAGCGACCTCATACTCAAACTGTTCTGGCGTAATCAATTTACCCATTCTCATTTTTTTTAGAATCGCCTTTATCCTGCTGCTTGCAAACTTAGTGAGGCGCTTTTTTGAAAAAGAGACATAATACCTCTTAGGACTTGGCAAAAGCATCGCTAAAAAAGCAGATTCTTTAGGCCCAAGGGAAGCAGGGGATTTTTTAAAATAGTGCTGACTCGCGGCCCTAATACCATAAAGACCTGGGCCATACTCTATTGAGTTAAGATAAATCTCTAGTATTTTATTTTTTGTTAAAACCCTATCAACCTTATGAGCGAGAATGATTTCATATAACTTTCTCCAAAGAGTTCGGGAGTTACTCAGGTAAACATTCTTAACCATTTGTTGAGTGATAGTGCTCGCCCCACGAAATTTACCTTCATCCACCATTTCCGATAAGGCGACTTTCATCTGCTCGACATCCACCCCTTCATGATCAAAAAAAGCCCAATCTTCAGAGAGAACGATGGCCCCCCTGGCAAAGGGAGAAATTCCTTTAAGATCAATCCAGTATTTTGGTTTTTCTTTTTTAATTTCAACCAAGACATCCCCTGATTTGATGATTCTGACATGAGGGTAATGGGTTAAAAGAGCCGTTACATCTTTAGAAAAGTACATGTAGGAGGGAACTAAAATAATTCCCATTCCCAATAATATGAATAATATTTTATATTTTATATTTTTTTTAAAATCTTTCATAAGATACCTGTTAAAATTATAGCATAAATGAAAACAACTTTTTGCTCCTATTTTAATCATGAAATTTGCCGATCTTGCGAAAAGATCGAGACCCCCTACAAAAATCAAGTCCTAGAGAAATCAGAGCATTTAATTCGCCTTTTAGGTGAAGATATAAGAAGTAAACTACTGGCCACAGTAGTATCTTCTGAAGTTGAATTTAGAAATAAGGCCAAATTCTCTGTGACGGGAACACTAGAAGAACCCATTATAGGCCTAACTGGTGAATTGGATCTTGATAGAGGTCGAGAAATTTTAAACTGCCCTATTCATCACCCTCTTATTAATCAAGTCATTAATGGTTTAAAAGATTTTATCCAACAAGCTCACCTCACACCTTATCAAATCAAATCAAAATCAGGTGAATTAAAGGGTATTATTGTTTACTACTCTGCAGAATCAGATGAAATGTATGTGCGCTTTGTTCTTCGTTCAAAAGAAGCCCTTGATCGAATAAAAAAATTCCATTTTCAATGGATATCAAAATTTCCATTTATCACCTGTCTTAGTGCAAACATCCAACCCATAGCTCATGCTCTACTTGAAGGAGAGGAAGAGATATTTTTCACGAAAAATAATTTTATAAATCACCAGCTTGATTCAATTCAGATGAGCCTTCATCCACAGGGTTTTGTTCAGACAAACCAAAATGTTGCAAAAAATCTTTATGCAACGGCGGCAAATTGGGCAAAAGAATTAAAAATTAGAACTTTTTTAGATCTTTTTTGTGGGCAAGGAGCATTTAGTTTTTTTATTCAGTCACAAGTTGAAAATGCCCTCGGAGTGGAAATCAATACAGATGCGGTGGCAAGGGCCAATGAAACAGCAAGAGCACTTGATCTTAAACATCTGAACTTTATTGCTAGCGATGCAACGATCATAAAAAAAGACTTATTGAGTTTTAGCCCCGATCTACTTCTCGTGAATCCTCCACGAAGAGGACTCTCTGAAGCCACACAATTAATCTTGGATCTATCACCACCCTATTTCATCTATTCTAGCTGTGATGCAAAAACTCTCGCTATTGATTTAGAAAAACTCTCTCACAAATATGGAATCGATAAAATTCAAATTTTTGATATGTTTCCTCACACATCACATTTTGAAACGCTTGTGCTTTTAAAAATCATCGAGGGCGATAAAACATAGTCATACGATTAAGCGCTTCTAAAATAAGCTTCATCTCGGCCACATTCGCTCCTTGTGCCTTAAGGGTCGCTGACTTATCAATGATGGCCATTTTATTGTCCTTACCATCAACGATCATAAGATGGTCGTAATTACCACTGACAAATTTAGGACTTTCTTCCTGACTGAACAGGGATTTTCCTAGTCCCACATCTGACATACGATTTTTACATTTCCAATCCTCTAAAAGCACTGTCCCTAGAATATCATAGTGAGAACTCGTCTTAGTCATTTCACCAATTTTTCTACCCGGCCAGATGATATAAAAAGGTGTTGTCAGTTGCTGAGAATGAGTTCCAGTCACAACGACAATCGATTTATTCATTTGATCCATCTTCATCAATGTACTCATAACCTCTTTAACAGAGGCATCCATCTGAGCAGGATCTGTTTGACCAATATAGACCTGCATAAAATAAGGTGACTGTGACCCAGATTCATTTCTCGTATTAAGAAAAGTAGGAAGTTCGCTTAACTCACTTTCCACGGTTTCAGGGATAAATTGCTTCACAGGACTTTCTTTTCCAGACTTAAGGAAAATAGTATCGCCCTTTGATTTTTTTATTTGATCTAAGAGAATAGGATAGGTTTTTTCTCTTTTGACTGAGACTGAGTAGATAGGAGGCAAAGAATATAAAAGAGAAAAATAACCGTCCTCAGTATTCGTTCCCCCAGAGAAATGCTTAGAAAAGTTTAGACCATGTCGCTCATAATGCGAGATTGATGGCATCTGACTTTTACTCAAATGAGAAGGCCAATCTTCAAGAACGATGAGGATGAGATTTTTTGGACTTTTACTCTGGCATTTCAATGAATTTGCGGGGTAGTAGAGATTTCCATATTGCTGATCAAGGGGAAGCTGAGCGTCTTTAATAAAGTTATATTTTTTTAAAAATGTTTTTCCATGAATAGGAAAATTAAGCGGAAATAAATTCGCTATCCTTGTGACAGGCCCTCCACCCTCAGCATAAGAAAACATATGGATAACAGAGCTGATCATAAAACATAAAGAAATAAGAATTAGATACCAGTTTTTAACAGGATTACTAAATCGACCACACATCTTTCGCCATAATCCCTCTCCACGAATCCACAGGATGATGAAAAAGATAAAAACTACAAATCCTAAGAGCCCAAGCTTAAAAGGAGTAAATCCAAAAACTTCTAGGGTTTGATTTTGTTTCAGAATCTCCCATAGAAATGAATTTAAATGAAAGTGGTAACGGGCAAAGAGGTAGCTATCAAAAAAGATCCCTAAATTTAGTCCAAGGATAAGGAGGATAGACCATAACCTTGAAATGTAATAAGTCGGAAATATTAAAATCACCGGACAAAAAATAAAAAAATAGGCCAGTGATAAAATCATGCCGTAGTGGCCGATAAAAGTTGTGATGAAGTACATCCATCCACCAAAAGTTTGAGGAAGAATCATACTCTGCAAATAGTTGAGGGCCACAAGACTTGTGAGGGCCCAACCTAGACCAAAGAACATTTTACGGCCCCAAGAAAGGGCAAAAGATTTTTTATTCATGAGGATTATTTTAGACTGGAGAAGATAGAGCTGAAAAGGGATAAGAGTGAATCTTATCCCTTGAATAAATTAAAAAAGAAGATCTAAACCGAGACCGTAATTAAATGATTTTCTTTTCTCGACACTTAGGTCACCGCTAGTCGTTTCAAATTCAAAATCACCTCGACGTTCCTGATTCATCATGAATTTCACGATAAATCCTTCATTGATAAGATATTTTGCATCAAAAGAAAGTTTTAAATCGAGATGAGAAGTTGCAGTCTCCTTAACTCCATCACCGTTATTTCCATCAGCTTCACCGACATAAATCCCCGTAAGACCAAGTCCCATTCTTAACTCATCAACAGGACAATATTGATAATAAACTCCAGATTTTAAATCAATCGAAGATTCAATAGTCGCCGTTCCATCAGTCTTCTGATCCTCATAATCACCTTCCTGATGATAAACCAGACCGGCCAGAATAGAGAATTCATTAGCTATATTCCACTTTTTACCAAGACGACCGTTTAGCTCTAAAGTGTTACGCGGTTCACCTCTCGTAGAGTAATCAGGATTTGGTAAATCACCATCATGTTGTGGTGAAAAACTTCCGGCGTTTCTTTCTAAAACCTGGAGACCAACAACAGCAGCGAGGTCAAAATTAATACCTGCGTCAGCTTGATTGAGAACACGGAATTGACCACCGAACTCAGGGTTTTGAAAACCAGTGGTATCAAAACTTCCTGACCCACCAGATATTTCTGTATCAACAGCATAAAGATATTGAAGCTTAATGAAGGCATTCAACTGATCCATAATTCCGTAACCAAGTTTAGCATCAGTAAAATAACCGTTAATGCGAACATCGCCTGTGCCTTCTCTGCGCATACTTTCATTTCCAATACTCAGATCAGCTCCAGCATTGATTTGACCTGACTTTAAAAAGTAGTTCAAATCACCAAATTTAAGATCTTGTGCCTGGGCCGTTGAAAGCATGACTAAAGTTATTATTCCAAGAAAAATTTTCATCTCATCGCTCCTTATTCTTGAAGGGAAATTGTACTGATTGTCACAGAAGTTTCCTAGACTTAATTAAAAAAGTTAAATTTTAAAAGTAACGCATGAAATAAAAAAGCCACCTTTCGGTGGCCATTTATTAGAAAAGGATATCAAATTTGAGGAAATTAAATCTCAGGTCTCGAGAGCTTGTATAAAGATCATCGCGGATACCACCGCCATATCTTTTCCAGTGAAAAGAGACCGTTGGTGCATAAGAAATATTGGCAGAAGAATAAGAACCAAGGTCCCAGCGCTTTCCGCCTTCAAAATTCAGAGAAAAATTAAAACCCGATTCATCATTACCTGAAGACTCTTCAATTGTTTGTCTTTCAATTCCAAGCCCAGCACCAACCATGAATGAATTCTTCATATTATCTGGGTTAAAGTTATAAAGTAATCCACCCACAACACCAAAAGTTGAATTTAAAGTATCATTGCTTTTTTGATCAACACTCTCACGATTCCAGTACGCTTGTGCCTTCCACATAACGCCAACATATTCTGGCCAGTTTTGAGCGTAATTCAGATTAAATTTGAATGTTGTAGAATCCTTATCATCAGTCGAACCTTTTCCCTCATCATGCTTGAAAGAAAGACCGCCAGAGTAAGAATAATCAAACGCATCGATAGAAACGACTCGAGTCTGAGCAACCGCAGTTAATGTAAAGACAGAGCAGACAACTGCTAATAAGAGTTTCATGATTTCTCCTTATGAATATTTTGTAGTTAGGATATTAACTTAAAAGGACTCTTGCCAAGAATTTCTCTTGAACAAATTGTGGTTTCATCAAAGATGATTGTCCGACGAATTTAAGAGTCGGATAGTCAAAACTCATCTGTTCAATGAGGTTATCTTTTATCCCAGAGACAAACATCTCCTCGTCAAAACGAATATATTCTTTGTGAATCGCATTCTCAAAATCAGGAAAAACTCGATCAAGAACTCGTTTCATCAGTTTAATTTTAGATGCCAGATCTTCGGACTGAGGTTCCTCTTCATGTACCAGGAAAAGCCCGTGACATAAAAAGCCATCAGATGAGTTTTCAAACTCTACGATAAAGTGTCCCCACTCATGAGTCATACTCTGAGGAATAAAGAGTGTTCTCTTCTCGGATGTAATTTCTTTTTTCATGGACCAGGTTATCGACATCGCCCCAGTCGAATGGGCCGAAGAACAAAAATCAATCACATCAGGTGTTAAAGTTTCTTTATTTTTAAGGAGATTTAAAAACTTTTTAGGCGTTAATGAGGAGTAAAGTGACTCACAACTCATTTTTTTAAAGTCTTTAAAAGTCAAAAGCCACTCATCTTTTTCAACGAGATCCTGACTCTGAGTTTTTTCAATTCCTTCAAGGATACGAATATCAAGATGCTGATTGAGAATTTTATCCAGATTTTGCCAAACTTCAGCATCAAAAAGCGATGCTATGTCTACACGGTAACCCTTAGTGAGGAAAAAATCCTCTCCCGAAAGAAGATCCATCGATTTAGCACGGCCACCAAAATCATGAAATTTTCCATCTTTATAAAACTGAGCAGCTTGCTGATGAGGCCATAATTTTGCATTAAAATGGGTTTTATAAATTTCTGTCACTGCATCTTCCGAACGCAGTTGCGAGACACCATACTGAAAAGTTTCGATCAATATTTTTTTATTTACTAATCTCGGAGAAATAAGCTTGATCGATTCTTGAGGAAAATTTTTGCGAAGTTCTACCAGTTTAAGGACTGATGCCAGATCAGAACCTAAAATCACGTGGGCCATAAAGCTCACATGATTGTCTTGAGAAAAACCTTTCTTTTGATCTTTAAAATGCTTCAATAATCCAAAACTCATAAGAGAAGCATAAAATAAAAAACCTACTCTTGCGAGTAGGTTTTTTGAGATATTTTATCAGGAATTTTATTTAGAAGCTTTATCTTATCGCGAGCTTATCACCAGGTAAAATTTGGCGACGCTTAACAATGTGAGCATTGGTTCTAATGATAGTACTCATTGGCACACCCGTTTTCTGGGCCACTCGCCAAAGGGTATCTCCCCTTTTCACAGTATAATAGACCGAAGGATTTTTAACTTTCTTGCCCTTTTTCATATAGGCGCTCAGCATACGACCATTATTGCGCTTTCCACCTCGAGCATATCTTTTCTTGGTACTTTTCTCATAAATATCAGCATACATACTGGCATTTAAAGAATGATCCTCACGAAAAGGTAAAAGGACAACAGTACGTGGATCCAGATTTGTTTCTGACAGATCAGGATTCAAATCAGATAAGACATTAACTGGTACTTTAAATTTTTTAGAAATCTGCCCAAGAGATGAAGCACCTGGTGTTACATACGTTTTAAAATTATCTGCAACAACAGTATCTTTTTCTTTATATTCATCCCAAGCATCTTTCGCCCCAACTGGAACTCTTAGGGCATAGGCTTCCATATAGGGAGGAGTCTGCCAGCGAACAATTTCGGGATTGTAGCGCTTGAGTTCTTCAAAATCTAATTCTAGAACTTCAGAAACTTCATAAAGATCAGCATTCCCTTTGATCATGATCTCTTCATAATCAAGTGCTTTTTCAAATTGAATGTCACGAAATCCAAATACATCTAGGTTCTTCCCAATAATGGCGAGGGCCATTATTTTTGGAACATAGTTTTTTGTTTCTGGCCTTAAATAACGACCTTGAGTCAGGCGCCAAAAGTCTTTTGAATTATACATTCGAATCGCTCGACCAATTTTTCCCTCACCGGCATTATAGCCAGCAGCTGCCAGTTCCCACGAACCAAACAAATTATGTAACGTCTTAAGATAGTTGGCCGCAGCGATTGAAGCCTTAAGAGGATCTCTGCGCTCATCTACATACCAATCAATATTCAAACCAAATTTTCTTCCCGTGTAAGGCATGAATTGCCACGGGCCCACGGCCTTGGCCCAAGAACGTGCATGATTTTGAAATCCAGATTCTGCCATAGCTAAATAAATAAGATCTCTTGGAAGACCATTGTCTGCCATAATTTTTGAAAGAACTGGAGCATATCGACCAGCACGTTGAGTGTAGTTGATAAAATGGCGACGGCCTTTACCAGTAAAAAATTTCACCCAACCAGCAACTTGCTTGTTCCATGTCACAGGAATATCAAACTTAGAATTTTTTAATCCTAATTCAGAAATGGCCTCTTGATCTAATTCAAAAACATCAGTGTTTTCTGCAAATGTTTTGGGATGAGCACTACCATGAATACAACCTTTACAATTAGGAAGATCTTTTTCAATCAGATGCTCTTGAACGCGATAATACTCGGCTTGTTCAGCAATACTGGGATTATAGGATTGTTTCGGGGACCGTTTTTTAGCACCACTTGTAGAACAGGAACTTAAAAAAAGTGCCAGGATAATTGGCGTCACTGCCAGTTTTGTCATCATCATAACGTCCTTAAGCAATCGGAAGTAAGAAGGATACTTCCACTCTAAAAGTCTAAACCATCCATGCTCTCAAGCAAGATAGGGGCAATTTTGTTGCCTCTACAGACTCAAGAGAATCAAGTATTCAATGACTTAAATTAGCAGAAAAAAAGAACAAGCTGCGTCTTTACGGCCTCACCAAAGAAACCAAAACAGTCAACTAACTTCTTATGCTAAAATCACTAAATGTTTAGACTCTTGATTATTTTGCCATGCTTTTTCGTGATGTTTCAACCTTTAAACGCAAAAGTTGATCCACCAAATTACAATTTTAGTCTTGAGACCCTGGAAGATTTTTTTCCTGACAAAAATTTGGATGATCTTCAAAAAAAATACGGCAAGCCAGATCAAATGGGAAAACAAGGACAAGTTGAGACTCTTAGATTCTTTGTCGCCCATATCCGCTACAAATTCCCCGTCATCGTTCAAGTCCAACAAGGAAAAGTTTTAGATTTTTTTGCTAAACTTCCCAGTTATTTTTTGCATGATGTATTTTTTCAATCTTTAGTGAACCGCATCGGTAAACAAAATTCGTATAAGAAGATAGGAGAAGAAGCGATTTATCTCTGGGAAAAAGATGATCGTAAATATGTTTACTCAGCAGCATGCACTATTACCTGCTTTCCCATTTTTTATACTGTTTCACCTCTTAAGCCTCAAAAGGGCTTTAAGCCTCTAATTGATATTTTGAAGGAAGCTGTGCCTAAGAATTAATTTGAACGAGTGATAAGGGGATTTTTGATTCCCAATTTGCGTGCGTACATCAGCATCACAAACGAACCCAGAATCATAAATAGACATAAAATCTGACCCATCGTAAGAAATCCAAAGAAGTAGCCAAGTTGAGCATCTGGCTCTCTAAAGAATTCCACCATAAATCTAAAAGTACCGTAACCTAAAAGAAAGACTGAACTTGCGACACCATAAAAACGCTGACGTTTATGAACGGCAAATAAAATCAAAAAGAGGATAACTCCTTCGAGAAATCCCTCATAAAGTTGCGAAGGATGTCTGGCAAACGGCCCTCCATTGGGAAAAACAATTCCCACCCAAGAGTCAGTGACACGTCCGTAAAGCTCACCATTAATAAAGTTTCCAATGCGTCCAAATAGTAAGCCCGGTGTTCCGGCCACGGCCATACAATCAGCAATCTGAAAAAAATGTAGATTATGTTTTTTAGCAAATTTCCAAGTGGCCAAACACATGCCTACCACGGCCCCATGAAAACTTAGACCACCTTTCCAGACGGATAAAATGTCCAAGAAATTCTCAGAATAGTAATCCCAGTTATAGAAAAAAACATAAAAAAGTCGAGCACCAATGAACATCCCGATAATAAGGGAGGTGATGTACTTATCTATTTCTTCCTTGGCGACAGGCCAGAATTTTTTTGAAGCAAGATGCTTGAGAATCATGCCACCTACGACATAGCCAAGCACATACATCAAGCTATACCAACGTACTTGGAGAGGGCCTAAAGAAAAAATAACTGGATCTAACCATGATTGATTCATAATGATTAGCTTATAGGACTAAAAGGGTGAAGACAACTACAGATTAAGTACTGGTTCACAAACGGCGTAGCTACCTGAGCTTACAGCACTGAGTTCATAGATCGCCCTTTTCATTGCGGGGGTGATACCTTGAAAGTTTAGCATACAGGTTGATACGCTAAGAAAACTGATGATATCTTCTCGACTCATTTGACCCGATATAGAATAGTCCTTATCTTTTCTTAAAAGCCTCATATAAGAATTTAATTTCATCTCTCCGGCATTAGAGTAAATAACTTTTTTATTCCAATCGATGAAAACCGCTTCCCCAAAAGACTGGGCCTGCTTCATCACAACCACGACATCGTCCTTCATTGTTCCCCAGTAACTTAATACACCCTGCTCCGACAACGCCGAAGTTAAAAAACGCACAAGAATAATTCTGATACCAATCATTTGATCGGTTTGTGAAATTTCCGAATTAAGTGCTAGATCCCAAAGTGGCTTGCGTGCTGGCATGGCCATCATCCCAACTCTTCGGTAGGTATAAACTGGAGTCCCTAACTGTATGGATAAACTTTCTGCTCCATATTTATCTAAAAGATCTGTGCCATTAAGCTGCTGATTTAACCGTGCCGAAGCAAATTGAACCGTTAAAATTTTTGTTTGAGGTCGCTCCAAAGAAATTTTCTTGGATTCTTTCTCCTCTAATTCTTGAAAGCCTAATTCCTTAAAGAGATGTGAAAACTTTGGGGTGAGCTCATCTTGCCTAAAGCGAAGATAAATTGGGTAATCCAAGTTCTTTCGAAATTGAAAATAAGTCCATTTAATTTGAGCATCCATAAAGTTCTCCTTGCATCCTTTTCGGAATCTCCTCAGGAAAATGTAATGAGCCCCTTATATTTGAGGTATTTAGACCGGTAATCCCGATCTCAAACCTCGCAAGACCTAAAACTGTTGAAATTTTTGACAGGTAAGTAAGAACTACACTGAAGAACTGACCCGGTTCCTCTGCGTGGTACTCTAGGATATGACCATACAATTTACCCCTGCTACGAACAAAACTTCACAGCCCACAGAGAAAACTCAAGTTGAAAATTATAAAGATTTTACTAGACCTTTAACCGCTAAACTTCTTGAGGCCATGAATTTGGCGAAAAATTATGTGCGCGGAGAAGGCGATTACCTCTTTTATGAAAAGAATCATAAGATTCAAAAAGTCCTAGATCTTACTGGTGGTTATGGGGCGAATCTTTTAGGTCACAGGCATCCCCAACTTTTAGAAGTGATCAATGAATGGACAAAAAATGGATCTCCATCGATGGTCCAGGGCAGCTCTCGTCAAAAGGCCGGAGATCTTGCCAAAAAAATATCTGAAATTCTTCACAAAGAAACTGGTGAGGGACCATGGATCACTCACCTTTCTAACTCTGGAACAGAAGCAGTAGAAGCTGCGATGAAACATTCGCTTATTCACTTTAAACATAAACTCGTCGACTTGAATCAAGAAATTGAAAAAGAACTAAATGAAGCTCTTCTTTCGGTACGTAGTCTCACAAGCCTTGAACAAAGAAAAATCCTCATCAATCTAAAAACCCAGATCGCTAATCAGTATAATGAATTAAGGATGCCTGAAGACAGGAGATCATATCTCTTACACCAACTCGTAAATGCACAAACCTTAGATGAGTTGGCCCAGCTTTTAAGAGAGATCAATGCACTACAAATAAATCAAAAACCAAAATTTATTGCCTTTAAAAAAGCCTACCATGGTAAAACTCTTGGAGCCTTGTCTCTAACTAGCAATGAAGGCTTTCGCCAAGATTTCTTTTTAGGTGATGAATTTAACAATCAAACCATTTTTATTTCGGCCCATGAGGATAGACTCGCCATTGAAGATCATATTCAGTCCACAAAACAGGACCTCATTTATATCTCATTAAATAGTGAGGGCCTTTCTCTTACCAAGCAATCATTCGCTGGTCTTGCAGCTGCTTTTGCTGAACCTATCCAAGGTGAAGCTGGTATCTTAGCAGTGCCTTCAGAAACACTTTCTCTCTTAAAAAAATATTCTCTTGAAGAGAATTTTCTCCTTGTCTTTGATGAGATCCAATCAGGAATGTTTAGAACAGGTCTCATGTCAGCTGCAGGTCATCATCATATTACTGCAGATATTTATACCTTTTCAAAATCATTAGGTGGCGGTATCGCAAAAATCGCTGCGACTACAATCATGAAGAGAAAGTACATTGAGGAATTTGGCTTTCTTCACACATCAACTTTTGCAGAAGATGACTTCTCATGTGAAATAGCCTTAGAAGTTTTTAAAATTATTGAATCAAATGAGTCACCATTAGCGGCCGGTATGGAGGCTGCTCAATACCTTGAAGCGAGACTGGAATACCTCAAGTCACAATTTCCAGATGTTGTTAAAGATTCAAGAGGAATTGGTCTTCTAAGAGCTCTTGAATTTAATGAGAGCGTATTAAAAGATATGGGCTTTGAATTTAAAGTCATCTGTGATTCTAAAATGCAAGGCTACCTTATTGCTTCAGCTTTACTGAACCATGAAGATCTCAGAATGAACCCTTCTCTCTCAAATAATTTAACACTTAGAATTCAGCCAAGCCTCTACTTTAACATCATTAAAGCTGAACACCTTATCACAGGTCTTTTTAACCTGTGCCAGGCGATTCGCGAAAAAAATGTTCAGTACTTTCTTTCAGCCATTTATCCAGATCAACAAATTATTAATGAGAAGACAAAAGAACTTATTGATTCGCCTGAACTTGGACAGCGACCATTGAGCGTTTTTCTCTGTCACATGATCAATGAAACACACATCCGCCAAGTAACTAAAGCTCTCAAAGGACTCCCAGATTCTAAACTTGCTGAAAAACTACGACTGACAAAAGATATTGCAGAATTTCAAATCTATCATCATCAAGTGCTTAAAGATAAACATGGCCAGGAAATGGATGTGATTATGCTAGGCATTCCACTTACATCTGAGGACTTGAAAAAAACTTTTACTTCTCGTCAAAAATATCAAGTTGTTCAAAAAGTCCAGCGCGCCATTGACTACTCTAAGGAACTTGGCGCAACAACGGTTGGGCTTGGTCAATTTACATCCATTGTATCAGGCAATGGGCTCTACTTAAATCCTCGTGGAATGAATTTAACTACTGGTAATGCCTACACCATTTCTCTAACAATTCAATCGGCCCTAAGATCAGCAAAAGAGAAAGGCAAAAATTTAAATCTTTCTACTGTCGCCTTGATCGGTGCAGCCGGAAATATTATGTCTGTGGCCAGCTCCCTCATGGCCGACAAAGTAGGAAAAGTCATCCTTATCCATCACTCTGCCATTGAAACAAGTTTTAAATATCAAGAGGCAGTAAAAAGAATTTTAAAAGAAATATATCATTCATCCGCCGACACCAAGGTTGTTAAAATCGTAAAGAAATTCTACACAAATGATATTCAGCTTTTAAAATTTCTCGCGATTCCTGAAGTTCAAGAAGTTTTTCAAGCGAGTAGTGATTTACACACGATTAAAGATGCTGACATTGTTTTAAGTGGAACAAGTGCCTCAAGTGGCTTTCTTAGCCTTGATTTATTTAAGCAAGATGCTGTCATTGTAGATATTGCGGTTCCACCAACAATTAAAAAAGAACTTCTTGAAAAACTCCCCCAACAAAGACCAGATTTGACGTATCATCTAGGTGGGATCGCCGAGTTACCACAAAAGCAACACCTCGACTTCTTCTTGCTTCCTCTGGCCCAGGGTGAAAGCTTTGCCTGCATGGCCGAAACATTCACGATTGGATTTAGTGGAAAAATGAATAAACTTCATATTGGTGATCTTTCTAAAGAGATTGTCAACGAAGTTGAAGCCCTCGCAGATGATGTCGGATTTACTCTTGGTAAATGCAAAACAGAATCTTCACTCTAAGTTTTTACCATAAAGAACGTATTGAGCATAAGGAGTAATCAATTCTGGATCCAATGGCCGTCGTGACGGTGAATCCGGGCTTTGATAACAGACGAGTGCTTTTTGAGAGCAAAGGACGGCCAAGCTGAGCCTTTTGGAAACTTTAATAAAGACTCCCTTGATGTCCTCGCCGTTTGGCCCAGAAACCTTTCCCATATAAGGCATAAGCAATGTTTTAAAATTCAAACGTAGTTTTGCTAAGAGCAAAACTTTCTGCCATTTATTTAGTGTTTTATTCTTTACTAAAGATAGCTTTTCCAGGGGATCAGGATAATTAATACTAAAACCCACTGGAATCCCATTGAGTTCCACAATATAGGAAGTAAGTGGGTGGGCAACATACCTAAAATCATCATAAATTGACTTAAACTGTTCAAATGTTATCGATTCAAATTCAGTCATCTGATTAAATGATTTTAAAAAAAGGTCATAGACAATTTTTAGCTCCTCATCCCATTTACTAAAATTTATACATCGGACTGTAACGGCCTCATCATGAGAATTTTTTCTTTCTTTTAGCTTTTTTCTTTTTGTCATGAAATTAAGAAAAGATGAAAACCTTTTAATGAGAAAAGTATCCCAGGTTCCTATAATCTTGAAACCGGCGGTCAAAAAAAGATGATGATAATAATCTGGATATATAGGCTCACCAAAATAAGCAGGCCCAGATGAAAAAGAACGGATACGATAACGAACAAAAAAATTAATATCCACAGGTGTTTTAATTTGATTAATGCCAATTGACTTCGCAAAGACCTCTACCTTTTGCATCATCAAAAGCGCTACATTTTCATCTTGAATCCAATCAATAAAGCCAAGGTTTCCAATTTTTGATTTATTTCTCCAACTTAAAATAGCTTTTGCGACCAAATCTCCATTTTGATAAACCATAAATCCGACCCACTGATAATCAGCGGAGAATGGTGAATTTGGGTGAAGAAGCTTCTTATAATCTTTTAGATCCTCAGGAAAATAAGTAGGTAAATCGCCCTGGATTTTCTGCTTTAAATCGATCATCTCCTGAATTTTCTGATCATCCCAATGATGAAGCTGCTTAAATTGAAGACTCATAAAATTTGTATCTCACCAGTTGAGCCATTTATCTTTAATTGATCACCTGTTTTTAAAAGAGTGGTTGCATTTTTAACTCCTACAATTGTAGGAAGGCCTAACTCTCGTCCAATAATCGCCGTATGAGACAGCATAGACCCCTTTTCTGAAATAAGACCTCGGCTTTGAGACATAATATAAACCCAGGCCGGATCGGTATTTTTTGTTACAAGAATAAAGTTTTTAACATCAAAATTAAATATATCTTGAGGTTTTTCTAGGACAAGTGCCACACCAAGGGATTCACCCGGAGAAACACCTAAACCATTCAAGCTTCTAGAATGAGAAACTGGCCTCGATTCAAGATCCAAGTAATCCTCTCCCTCAGTCCAGATTAAAAATTCGGGGTAAGTTTTCTCCCTCTTTTTCCAATCTCGATTTTTTATCAATGTTTCGACCTCTTCTCTTGATAAATGCCCTTGAGCAAAGGCCAGCCACTCTTCATGATTAAGTGAAAAGAAGTCTGTTAGATTAAATTTCTTAAAAGATTGATCTTCTGCCATTAACTGACCAGCGAGTTTAATAATGAGTTCGCGATAGTAATGATAAAAACGCCCTCTCCAAAGCCTCGAACTTTCCCTGTACTCAATACATTCTCGGGTAAACCTCAAAAACCAATTTTCTATCATTGAAAATTTGACATCGGATTTTTTTAGATATTTCGATTCACCTTCCAAAGGGGGAACAGATTGTCCACGAGTCCACTTAATTAATTGCTGCAAAAGAACAGGGTCATTCTTTATTGGCAAACTCTCAAGCTTCAACTCCTCAAAAGATCGGTCACCATATTCAGAAATAAATTTCTTCAATTTTTTAAGTTCTTTATCAAATCCCATATGTAAAAGTTTTTGAAAAATCTCTGTGTAGGGATCAATATTACTTTTTATTTCAAATTGAATAAAAGTATTTAAAAATTCAGGGGAAAGATCACTCATCAAATGATTAAAGGCAGCAAGTGGCTTTACAGATTCAAGACTATTTTCTGTTTTAAGTATATCTACCAGTAAAGATTCTGAGAGCCCCTTCTTCTTGATTGTCCTTTCCAAAAAGCTTAAACCAATCATAATAAAAAAATCATTAATAATAGTAAGTCCAAAATTCATTTTCCTGTCTAATAATTCATTCAAATAAAGAATAGTTTCGTAAGAACTCTTCAGTTTATTTGTATCTGCTTCGATTTTTTTTCCTAAAAGTTCAAAGGAGCCCAATAAATCTGGAAATATTCTTTTTCTTAAGAGAGCTATTTTCAGAAAATGAAATGAAGTGATGAAATTATCAAAAAGACTACCTTTTGTATCATGGTATGGAATAACCATTCCCTCAAGCTTTCCACCAATCATCTTATGCCAATTTTGAATATTCTTATCTCCACCCGGGGAAGCCCTCAAGGCAGCATAATAGTGCTCTAAATTATAATAAAGATGGGCATCAATATGAGCGATTAGATTTTGTGTATGTGTTTTAATTTTTTCTTTTCTTTCCGCTCGCATTCCTAAATGTTCGGCTGATTCTAAAAATACGTTCTCATAAGCTTTTTGTACAAATTTTGCAGTGAGTGGACTAACGACCCCTGGATAAGACTCTGAAAGATTGGTGTCTGCATAAACGCCAAGTGGCCTAAAAGTTCTCGTTATTGGCCGAATTTGAAAAATATAAAGTTTTTCTTGAGAAATACCCCATTCAATATCTGCTGGACCTTTAAATTTTTTCTCAAGCCTTAGAGCTTCACTGAGGAGCTGGGCAATTTCACTTTCATTTAAGACATGATCGCCCATCTTAGAATGGAGGTCTCCCATGCGATTA
>CANEVK010000018.1 GCA_947442115.1 Bacteriovoracaceae bacterium
TCATGCCATGTTTTTTTGTCCCTGCTGAGTAAACATTAAATTCCTCACCCCAGTATTTTCTTGCCCACCCTTCGGCCATTTGTGAGCGACAGGAATTTCCAGTGCAAAGAAACATGATATTTTTCTTACTCACAATGAACTCCTAACAGCAGCTTGATTTGGTGAGGGTTTTTGGAGCGCAACAGGCATTCGCAGTTGTCTCTATCTGCGCTTTCCCATTGAAAGTCTCAGCATCGGCCATGGTTTGATAGGCTTCCCAGGCAATCCCCGCAGGATCTTTGACCCAGGCCTTGCTTGATTCAGAGTAACAACAGGTTGTCGCTCCTTCATCAAAAACACCCAGATCAGCTTTTTTTAAGCGCTCAGAAATTTCAGCAAGTTCATGCTGCTCATCAACTTGCATCCCCAGATGATCAAGACCTTCCTTTCCAGAACGAGTTGATATAGCAAAATTAATTCTTGGATCTTCTAACATCCACTTTGCATAATCCTCTTTTACTTTTGCAGGCTTTTGACCAAAAAGAGTTGAATAGAATTGAATAGACTGGTTAAGATCTTTAACACCTACATGAATGTGAAATCTTTTCATAAAATTCTCCTCTATGAGATTAAATCATCCCTCACCTAAGTTCCGCTGAAACCAAAATCATTCCATAAGATATCTCATATTTTCCACTTTTCACATCCTCATCAATAAAGCGGATAATTTCACTTGTTTCAGGATCATGAAGAGACCTTCCCATCATTCGTGCGTAACAAATAACCTCTTGCTTTAAATAAAGACTGAAATCATCAAGAGAAATAGTTTTGTCAGTGAAAGGGATATGTTCCACTTGAATATTTTGATAGTCTAATTTTTCCAGAAGACTTACAACTTTTTGGCCTCCCATAGATTCCTTGGAGATCTTGGCGCAAAAATCTTTCACAAGATTTGTCAGCTTTAAAAACACTTCACTTTGAGGAGCGCAGGCAAATTGCGACCAATCAAGATCAATGATCCAAAATCGAGAAGGTCTTTTAGCTTTAAGTTTGAAAAGTTCTAAAATTTTTTGTGAATGATCCACATGCAGTAAGAAGTATCTCATAAGGATGCCATCATATTGGGAGAAATCAAAAGAGCCCTCGCGGGAAAACATGTCAACGTGCTGAACAACTAAATTCTCACGTAAGACTTTTTGACAACTCTCCACACAGGGCCTGCGTTTATCAATACCAACAAACTGAGTCTGAGGATGATCCTGGGCCAGGCGAGAAACAAAAGTCCCATTGCCACAGCCCACATCAAGCACGTGCGCACAATCATTCAGCCCATGGCGAGCGAGGAAATCATGATGATCAGGATAAGAAATTTTCACTTGAAGATTTAAGTGATTTTCGACAAGGTTATCAAGATCAACTGGCCTCAATGTGGAATTCAATATAAGTGACTCGTAGAAGAACTTCGTAAATGTCTCTTAAGAGATTTAACCCCGGCCATTTTACCTACCCGAATCATAGAACCATCACACAACGCTCCGGACTCATCTAGATCTGAAATACGATCTTGAAGTTTATTTGCCGTGAGCTCAGGCTCCTCTTGCCGTAAATCTTCAAGAAGCAAATTAAACTCTTCTCCCCCCTGTAGTACAGAAATCATCCGTCCAAGTTTTTTTATTCGCGCTTTCTGGCCTTGGTTAACAATAATAAAGGTAGTCCCTACCGGCAATGCCGCCACCGTTCCAAACAAAGTTCCGGTGATCGCCCCGGCCCAAAGAGGCCCCAACATAATCACACCCATAACTCCGTAAAATCCTCCCACCGTTACAAAAGCAGTACCAGTGGCAATTTTTCCTATTTTAGTGACCTTTGCCCGGGATTCTATTGTTCTAAATAATAATTGCTCATATCGAGGCAAGCAGCTTGCCTGAAGATTGAGCGCAACAAGAAAAAGTAGGACGAAGGATAATAGCTTTTTCATAGATTTAGGTTTTAGCACAAATATAGCAGGGCAGTTCATCTGATGAAAAGTTTACCTTCTAGACTGCCCTCTTTTCAATCTTGAAATATTGTCACGAATCCAAACTCAAAAGCTGTAAATGTTATCAAATTAAACTTACTTTCACTCCTTATTAACAAGGATTGAGTATGACTGATCATTTTAGAATTGATGTTCCATTTGAAACAAAACCACCACGCTTAAAAGATCTTATTAATAAGCATGTTATGGGGGATGTATGGGTAAGAGATACCCCATTTGGGCCTGTCACAGATTCTTTAAAAATCGCTGAAAAATTTGATATGAGTCATGCCCATATACTAAGGGCAATAAAAAAATGTAATCAAGAACGAGGAACACAATCCAAATTTGGATTGTGTTCAAACTTGATTAAAAGCAGCTACTTAGGTGGTCTGACATTACCGAATTTGGTCTAGCACTATTACTTCTTTATATAAACTCACCGAAGGCCAGATTGATTTCTGCTGAAATTCTCTATCGTTTTTTCATCTTAAAAACATATCTTGCCGACATGACCAGAAATCAAATCGGGGCGATACGAGGTCATTATCAAAAAAAGATAGACTAGAGATTTTTGCATTTGCATGATGGTAGCATGAACTACTACAAGGCCATCATTCAATACGATGGTACTGAAAGAATGGGCTTCCAGTACCAAGATGACATGCTCACGATTCAGGGTGAGCTCAACCTCAGTCTGCAAAATATTCTCGAAGGCAAAGTTACAACCAGGGCCGCTTCTCGCACTGATAAAGGTGTTCATGCCATCGCTCAGGTGGTGAAGATTTCGGCCGAAGATCCATCTATCCTTGATGCAAACCGATTGAACTCAAGCCTGCCGTCTCACATGAGATGTCTTAATCTTTCCCCTTGTGCCGGAGACTTCATCCCTTCCGTCGATCAACTCTCCAAAGAGTATCGCTACCTCTTCACCAACACACCTGGAGTCTCTGGACAGAATCAGCGTTATATCGCGCAGACTCCTTATGAGCTTAATTTTGAAAAAATTCAGACTTGTGTGGCAATACTTAAAGGAAGAAATAATTTTCAAAACTTCTGGTCCATTGGTGGAATCGCCAACACCACACTGCGGGATATTCTTGAGTGTGACCTTACCCTCATCAATCCTCAAGAACTCTTCAGGGGCACCTTATTCACGGCCGGTGGGGTTTCAATCTGCTGGCAGTTTCGCATCGTGGGCAAAGGTTTCTTGAAACACATGGTCCGCCATCTCGTGGGAGCTCTCTGGATGGTCGGCAATGGACGGCTCTCGGTCGAGGACTTTAGAGAGCTTCTGCATGGAGAGCAAAAAGAGCAGCGGCCTTGGAAGAAAGCCGATCCCCGGGGACTCTATCTTCTGAAAGTTAATTACGAACCCGAAGATCTTTAGGTATCCTTTACACATATGAGTCGATTGAATTTTAAACTTGAGGCCACAGCAACAGGCTCCCGCGCGCGAGCGGCGACCTTCACCACTCTTCACGGAGAAGTGCAGACACCGATCTTCATGCCGGTCGGAACTCAAGCGACAGTAAAAAATCAGACCGTCGACTCCCTCAAAGTGGCCGGCTCGAATGTCCTCCTTGCCAACACTTATCATCTACTCCTTCGTCCAGGAGCAGAGGTGATGCGAAAGTTTGGTGGGATTCATAAGTTCATGAACTGGGATCGTCCTGTTCTCACGGACTCGGGTGGTTTTCAAATTTTCTCTCTCTCCAAGCATCGTGAGATGAATGAGAAAGGAGCGCGCTTTTTAAGTTACGTCGATAATAGTCCCATCCTCCTCACACCAGAACTTTCCATCGACATGCAAAAGGCAATAAACAGCGACATCATGATGGTGCTTGATCAATGTATTGAATCCAATGCTACTCACAAAGAGGCCAAAGCTGCGATGGAGCTCACTCACCGTTGGGCCAGGCGAAGTCTTGAGGCCCGGGGTGATTCTTTGCAAAGCATGTTTGGCATTGTTCAAGGGGCCTGTCATGAGGATCTCAGAAAGCAAAGTGCCGATGTCCTGATTAATCTTCGTGTGAATGGCGAAGGCTTTGATGGACTCGCGATCGGAGGACTTGCTGTGGGTGAAACAAAATCCGAGCGAGAAGACTTCACCGCCATTGCTACCGAGATGCTGCCAGAAAATCTTCCGCGATACCTCATGGGTGTCGGAACTCCGATTGATATCCTCGAGGCAGTTCATCGCGGAGTCGATATGTTCGACTGCATTCTCCCGAACCAGTATGGCCAGCGTGGTGTAGCCTTCACGAGTCTTGGAAATTTTCAGATGAGAAGAACGGTCTACAAGTTTTCTGTAGAGAAACTCGATCCAAAGTGTGATTGCTTGACTTGCACTCACTACTCCCGCGCCTATCTTCATCATCTTATCAAAACCGATGAGCCTCTGGGTTGGCACTTGCTCTCGCTTCACAATATAACTTTTTATCACAAGTTCATGCGAGAGATGCGCTTGAGTATTCTCGAAGGTCGCTTCCTTGATTTTTATAATCGCAAGCGAGTTGAGCTTGTCATGAGTGATCAGGAGAATCCTCCGACACCTATGACTCCAGAGAAGCCCTATAAAAAAGATAAGCGTCTGAACCTTGGTGATTACGAGGTCCATGATTCCGGTCGCGGCTTTTCTAGCATCCGCCAGAAGAGTTCTGGCGAGGTCATGCACTCTGTGAATCCCCCTCAGGAAGAAGCACGCAATCTCTACGTCTTGCCCGCTAAGATTGATGAGAGGCTAAAAGAGCTTGATGAAGTCGTCATCTGGGACGTGGGACTGGGAGCTGCTCACAATTCCATGGCGGTGATTCATGAATTTATAAATCGTGATTTCAAAGGAAAAATCCACATCGTGAGTTTTGAAAACGATACCGATCCATTGAAACTTGCCCTGAGAAATGCTCCGGCCTTTGCGCATCTTCACCATGGGGCCCCACATGAGCTCTTAAAAAATAATAAGTGGGTTTCTCCACAGGGAAATATTGAGTGGGAACTTATTCAGGGTGATTTCTCTCACACCTATTCAGGAGCGCCTAAACCGCACATCATTTTCTACGATCCCTTTTCCATCCATACCAACATTGAACTTTGGAGCGAGCATATGTTCGCCAAGATCTTTGATCACTGTCGTGGAAATGAAGTTCAGCTTTTAAACTACTCAGCTTCTACCGCCGTTAGGGCCACCCTCCTTGCTGTCGGCTTCTCTGTGGGCTACGGGCCAGCGACGGGTCCGAAGAGCACAACGACTTTTGCGTTCAATGAACCAACTCTCCCGCAAAAACTTGGAACGACCTTGCTCGGTGAGGAGTGGCTCACGCGTTGGGAAAAAAGTGAGGCGAAGGCTGCTCGCGGACTCAGCCAATCAAATGAGAAAGAATTTGAAGAGAAGATACGTAGGCATAAGCAGTTTCAAGGCCTTCAAAAACAATAAAGCCTCAAGTTTAAGAGCATTTTACCGAATCAGTTGAAGGTCATGATGATTTATTAAGTGCCATAAATTCTTGCCTGGAACTAGTAAAATGACTCTAGAAATATCCGCCTCTTAAGGTTCCTGAGTAAGAAGCTTGGTCACAAAGATGGAAAGGGATTAGACTTAAACCTATATGCTAAAATCTATTTTTTTATGTCTCTTATTTCTTGTGGTGAGTTGTTCAAAAAGTGCTCAAAACCCAATTGAAGGTTCAATCAACCTTAATTCTACTACTCCGGCCGATACAAACCCTGGCACTGGGGTACCATCAGGATCGGAGACTGGCACAACGACATCACCTTCTACCGGAACCGAGACTGGCACGACTACGGGGACTTCAACCGGATCTGAAACTGGTACGACTACTGTGGCTTCAACCGGATCCGAGACTGGCACGACTACGGGGACTTCAACAGGTTCCGAAACTGGCTCAACACCAACTCCCTCAACCGGATCTGAAACTGGAACTACTTCGGGGACTTCAACCGGACCTGAGACTGGCCCAACCACGGGGACTTCAACCGGATCTGAAACTGGAACTACTTCGGGGACTTCGACAGGTTCCGAAACTGGCTCAACACCAACTCCCTCTACCGGATCTGAAACTGGCACGAACACTGGGGCTTCAACCGGAACCGAGAATGGCACAACCACGGGGACTTCAACCGGATCTGAGACTGGCACAACCACTGAGACCTCAACCGGAACTGAGACTGGCACAACCACGGGGACTTCAACCGGATCTGAGACTGGCACAACTAATGAACTAGAAGATGCAATTGCTGAGGTTTCTGGCTCCACAAATCTAAATGACATCGCTCAAATACTTGAAGAAGAACAAAACTTTACCTATCAGATGAATAAGATAGGCCCCTTTGACCGGATATCATTTGCCACGCTTCAATTAAACTTAAAAAGAGCAAACGGTACGCAGGATGCAATTATACGATCCCAAAGAAGACTATCGACTTCACAATATAGCGGCATTGAATTCACTAAAGTTAATATTCCCACAGGTAAAACCTCTAAAATGTTAGCGCCTATTTATGAACCTTTTTACGGGATACGCGCCAAATATAAAGAAGAGGATCAGTTTTATGTTTTTACACAAATGCCAATAAAGATTTATAAATCTCAAATCCCAGGAGATTCGTCTGAATTAATGACGGAATTATTTAAGGAAAGTTCGATTCCAATTACTAAAAGATCTTTGTCAAAACTAGCGCAATATCAAAATAATATTTGCGGACTTCATCCAAACAGTGGCGTGAATATTTTCTTTAAAGATAATATGGATACAGTCACCTACATGAAAACGACTCAATCTGTGAGTCAGATTTTCTGCGTCGAAAAGTCTGTTGTGATTAAAAATGCTACTGGAGATTTCTATCTGATCACCTCAGAGGGTGAAAGCAAAATTTTCTCTCCACTTGAGAATTCATGCAGCTCAATTAAAACGGGATATTATCAAAAAGGTTTTCATCTATTATGTTATTACACTGACCCGAACGGGAAAACGAAATATAAACCCTTTCTTGTTGACGAGGAAATGATCGCCGCTGTTGAGCAGCCATCGATAAAAGGTCTCCCTTCTTCCGCGCTTCCTTTTCTGGTCAAATTTGACGTAGTTAACAATGAACGTCTAAGTAGTGAAGCCTTGGTTTATCATAGGCCCGTCAAGGGGGGCAACTGGGAAAAGCTCAAAGTCGCTGTTGAATCAAATCCCAAAAACATTCTAGGAGTCAGCCTGAATCAAGGGGAATTGCATCTTTTATCCACCTATGGAATGTATCGTTATGCTAATAACGAAATCTCAAAGGTCTCAATGGCTTTTCATCCAAAAGCTTCTCTTCATTTGAATGGTCAAAACTTCGTTCTTTCATCAAGTGGAGCAGTCTCAAAAATAGATCCCTTGACCCAAACGAACGATTATTTTTACGCTCTCACAAAATCACCAGAAGTGACTCAGCTAAATCCAACCCCCTTCCTTTCGCTCAATGAAAAAGTGTCCGTTTTAAGAAGTGATGTCTCAGACGGAGCCGTTCACTTTTTCTCAAAAGTGGGCACAGTATTTAAAGCTTATAAGCATAACATTGAATTAAAGGAATCTAATCACCTTACCTTCGAGTCAGGTGATATTATTATTGATATGCACTCTTTTGGTGACAAGACTGCCATTATTTATAAAAAAGCGGATGGCACATATCTTCTTTCACTTTATGGCCCCACTTTTGAACCCCTCGCAGAGACCAAGCTCACTTCAACTTACGCTAAGCTTGGCCGAGTTTCGATTTTAAAAGACGGCGTGGTCCTTAATATTCGGAATGAACTGATTAAGTTTGATTTCGATTTGCAAATCGCTTGGAAAAAATCAATCTCAGGGGTCAACTCCCACCGGTCGATACAATTACCAAGTGGAAATTATCTTACAGTCATTAATGATCATGTGACACTCATTCATCATGAGAAAGGAATCGAGAAACAGCTCCATTCCCTGAAGAATTTAGGTTTCTCTGTGGTAAGTGACCTGGTTTTGGATGGGACCCAGCTCTACATTAACTACCAAGGTCAAGTTGTTTTGAATTTAAAGCTTCCTTTTGCTGTAGTGAATCTTAAGGATGACTTCTAATGAAAAAAAGAAAGTTAAAAAACTATATCCTCTTTCCCTCAATACAACTTAAATTCCTCTTAATTACAATTATAACCGTTTTATTGACGGTTGGTTTTTGTTTCTATCAATTACATGCAAGCTTCAACCACTTAATCTCTGTGGGGAAAAAGATGGGCCTTGAGCAAGATGCCGCTTATTTTAGATTGCTCCATGCTCAGGAAAATTTGATCTTAAAAAATTCTATTTTAGGTTTAATTGCCGCCATCGTTTTGAGTTTAATTTTAAATTTTGTGATCACGCATCGTGCCCTAGGTCCGTTTTACCGGATGAAAGTTTTTTTTAAAAATTATCAAAAAGGCAGTGGACAAAAAATAAAATTTCGCGAAACAGATTACTTTCGTGAGATCGAAGAAGACATAAACAAGGCGCTAGATTAAATTAACTGGCCAATGTCGGTTCAGTCCCTTCCCTACTATGATAATTAAATTGTAGTTTATTTGGAGCCTTTGTGAAAATTTCTAAATATATCGTTCTGGCCTCACTTCCTCGCCAAGCCATTAAAATTTAAAGGAGCCTAAACTTTCCATCATAACAGCCGATAAGAATCAAGTATGTCGCGTTTTTTCGCTCCCTTAATTCTTTCTCTTTTAGCCAATTCTTGTGAAAAAGATATTGTAGTCGACTTAGACAAGGGATCCTCTGAAGTTGCACTTTCACCACTTACCTATAATGGACCAACTTCTCTCCAATTAGATGCTCCCTTTTTTACCAACAAGCCTCAAATGATTTTTGGTTCAAAATGGGGTTATGTTATCCCTTTAGATAATGGAACATTTTTAACTAATGCTGAAATATTTAATCCTACAGATTTTTCGTGGACTGTGGACAACGGCTCTCCTGATAATGGAACCTGGGGGGTGAGTTTAAAAAAATTAAGTGATGGAAAAATTTTTCTCACTTCTGGCACTCAAGGTTATTCAATCTATAACCAAAACCAAAATTCTCCAAGTTGGTCAGCTTCAAACCCTCTCTTAACAAATCGAAGGTATGCAAAATTAGAATTATTACCCAATAATAACTTATTTATTATGGGGGGAAAAACCGCTTTAAATGCTGATTTAAACAGCACTGAAATATATAACTCACAGACAGGCAATCTCAGTGCTGGGCCAGCCTTAACTTATGGAGGAGAATCATTTGAAACCATAGCCCTTAACAATGGTAAAATTCTCATCGCGGGCGCTTACGGTCCTACATATGCTCCCATAAAAACGTCACAACTTTATGATTATCTAACGAATACAATTTCTGCCACTGGAGATTTTAATGTTGCACGCGCTTACTCGAGAATGATTAAGCTAGATGATGGTAAAATTCTTGCAACGGCAGGAGATAGCGATAACGCAGAAGGCATTACTGAAACATGTGAGCTCTATGATCAAGCCACTGGTCAATGGACTCTCACTGGATCCTTAACTAAAGGTAGAACCTACGGAGCCCTAGGTAAACTTCGAGATGGAAGGGTTTTGGTTACTGCAGGTTACGACAAAGCAGATTTTTCAACTCTTCTAAATTCAGTGGAAATTTATAATCCGCAAACAGGAACCTGGACAACATCAGTAGCAACACTTAACAAAGCAAGGACAGATTTTCCACTTTTTATGGAGCTTCCAAATGGTGATGTTGTCATTGCTGGTGGCCACAACAATACAGAGGGATCTGTTGTTGTAGAAGTTGGAACTAATTTTACAGAAGAATTAACTTTAAGCTCTTCCGGCGGTGATGGAAGCTATACTTACACATTACAAAGTGGACCAGGTAAAATTTCGGGAAATAAATATTTTGTCGGTGTTGCCGGAATCGCAAATATTAAAGTCACTGACGGGGCCGGCTCATCAACGACATTTTCAATCACTGTGTTAGCCCATCCATAATTCTAGGCTAAAATAGAATCAGACAATTTCAACAACTTAGAAGCCATAAATTTAAAAAATATATTACTTTTGTTCACATATCATTTAAACCTTGTACACTGTTTCTATGCCAAAATTACTTTTTGCACTTTATATCGCATTCCTACAAACTATAGTGCTGCACGCTCAAGAGCTTCCATCTGAGGTGGCGAATAAGCCGATATGCCATATGTTATCACCTACCGAATTAGCTCAGAAAAACAAAGCAAAACTAAACTACCGCACTTATCATGATTATCTGTATTCTCGTAGTGTTCTTAGACCACGAAATACTTCGATTAAAGAAATTTTACTTTCAGATCATTTTTCTTATCCGGAAATCAATCGCTGGATTCAAATTACAAAATGGATGAATAAAAATCATCCCGCTGAACCTGGAGAAATTAATCTTCCCCCTTGCCACGTGATAGAGACTGAAAGTGTCGCAGAGGAACCGCCGAAACCGGTGATTATCGCCCCAAAAGAGTTGGCCAAGAAGAAAAGCTATCGAAAAAAGAAATTAAGTTTTTTTGCTGGTGCGACAGTCGGCTCTGTCAATGTAAAGAGTAATGATAATTTAAACTCTAAATTCGAGCTTATATTTTTGAAATTTACACTTTCGGCGAGTAATCAAATTTCAAAAGATCTTTATATTTACGGAGGTATCGGATTAAACAATTATTTATCCGTAAAATTCTCCTCCGATTCCGGCCAAGCCCAAAGTAATGATATTAGTCTTTACTGGGATTACAGCGGCGGAGTGAGAAAGAAAATATCTCAACATTTATTATCTCTCCAATATGACAACATGAATTTTCTTTTAAATCAAAATGAGACAAGTCAATTTCGCTTAACCCCAACAAGAGTGGATCGTATTTCTCTCATGGATTCTTTAAAAATGAATAAGAAATTTTCAATTTTGGGCTCGGTTGGTTTTTTTCATCCACTCTTTTCTCAGGCTTCCGGTTTTGATATCGGATTGGGTCCAAGCTTTGGAGTTAAAGATAATTTAAACATCTTTTTCTTATCTTCTTTTAACCAGTTATCCAAGGACGACATCAAAAACACCTCGCAAGCTTTTGTCTTGGGCACAAGCTATCGGTTTTAGAAACTGCTTCATGATAGTGAGTCTGAGTTGATTTATTGGTAACTTTCCAGTCGAAAAGACAACAAAAAGTTTTCATTTTCATGTATTCTTAAGAGATGAAATACCTATTCACTTTTTTTTTGAGTCTCTCTGCTTTTGCCCAAAATAATCCACAATGCCCCAGTGAATCCTATCTGATTGAGTACACGAGTCCAGTCACGAGATTAAAAAAATCATTCTGTGGGTATCTCAAGGATGGAAACACCATCAAGCATGGGGATGAGTTTATTTATGATGCCAAAGGCGAAGTGATAAAGAAGATTTCTTATAACCATGGTCAAGAAGGTGAAGCAACTACTCCAGAGGTCAAAAGCCCTGACTTTAAAGGCTATCACTTACCCGGTACGAAAAGTCTGAATCCAGATCAGAAGTTATTGGCCTCTATTCACGATCTGATAGAAATACTCACTCTGAAAAAAAATTATGGCAAAAAGAATAGTTTCAAAGTCAATGGATGTGATGATCGACCAACGGATTGGCTGAAAGGGGCGCTTTTAAATACTCCCATAAAGAAAACATATATTTTCAAAGATGATTGCGACGCTGCTGGTAGTTTCGAGGCCAGGTTTAATGCTGAGTTTCCCTTGAACTTTAAATTGAGAAATCTTGAAGATCTCGATAACACAAGTTTGAAAGTCATAATGACTTTGAATAAAAGCCAAGCAGGCATTCGTTATAAATTCGTTGTTATTGAGGGCACAATATCTTCACCCTCACGGCGTGGCCAATTCACTGCTGAATACCAAGTTGATATTGATCCAATGACTGGTGAGGCACAAAAAGGAACGCAGGCGGGAAAAATCACCTTAATCAAAGTGAACGATAAGGAAGTGAATTTGTCTCAGAATATTGAATTTTAAAAATAATAAGAGCTAGTGAAATTATATATATTTAATGAGTTAAACTCACTTCACTCAATATCTGACTACTTTGCATTTTCCCCGGTTATTATTTTTTACCATCTTTTAAAAAACTTATCTTCCGATAAGTAAATGAATGATGAAGTTCATTATGTTTATTATATTCATGTGTTGTTTTTTAGGATGTTCCCAGGAGAACAGTCGTTCAACTGTTGCACGTTTAAGGATGGATTCCTATAAGTTTGCCTTAGCACCTGAAGATGTCGTGATGCTTTACCTCATAGACAAAGATAGAGCTCAGCAAAGATCAATCATCATTGATGACAGTACTTATGAAATGAAACTCAATTATGGTAACTGGGACTTTGTCGTTTTGGCCTGGTCAGGCGAAGATAAAATCAATGGAAATTTGAAGTGTGGAAAAGTGTCACAGAAGTTAGAGTCTGAAGAAGTTTCAATTGATATTCAAGTTTCAACTTCAGGCTGTAACCAGGATTATTTTTCTCCCTCAGCTCTTCGAAATGGATTAGGAACTTTGCCCATTAATTTCTATAATTGTTCAGATATTTCTAACATTTCTTATCCAGGACAGAATTGTGATGATAGCTTGAGAGGGAGAGCAGGTCATTATCGATTAAGAATTCCAGAATTCAATACGATACCAACCACTTTGCTTTCAAGTCTAAGTTTTAAAAATGTGTCATCGTTAATTTCATCTTGTTTCAGTGCTGGGCCAGCACCAGCGTCTTTAACTTCAACAGATCTTAAAGTCCCCTACGGTAGTGGAATGTTTCGTTTTCCAGTCGTCGTAGAGTCTTTTTATGATAGCTCCTGCACTATTCCACAAGCAGAATATATATTTCCTCAAGGCTTAGTTCAAAATTCATTAAAACCTAATCAAACAACATTCCAGGGCAACTCGGCATCGGGTGATATTTATTTGGCCACCTCAGATTGTCTATTGAATGAATTGATGACTGGACTCGTGGGCCGATCAGGTGAATGGATTGATATGCTAGGTCCTCGCTGTAGTCGTTATGAAGATGGTGTTTTCATAGGATCTGCATTTAGTGGGCTACAAATTGGAGGCATGGGAGGAGATCCTTTTCAGGAAGACTGTCCCACTGGCTATGCCATTTCTTCAATTCAATATAGTCCCTATGGTCCCTATACAAGTCAACTCAGCTTTGCATGTCGAAGTGTAACCGATTATAGCTCTATCACTTATTCGTACTCCAATTACGGACTTAATAGTTCTGGTTTACAAAAATCTCTAGACTGCCCTAGCCCAAAATTTATGAGACGATTCGATCTCTCTCTCGCCGACACTTATGTCGCTGAGATGAGTGGGGTGTTTGAATGTCGCTAACAATAAAAGTAGATGATAAAGAAGTTAACTTATCTCAGGATATTAAATTTTAAGGATGTGTCGTTAATTCAGAGATATAGATAGATTTATTTTCTTCCATCATCAAGGAAATAGCAGACAAAAGCGCTCAAAACCACCCATCTTAACCTTACTCATAGAAATGTCGATTAATAGATTATGGGAATCCGTCTTAAAAAGGCTCCATTCCAGGTTCTTCATATACTTATAATCGTCTTTATAAGTAGCTTGATTTCGTGCTCTCAACAAAATGCCAAAAACTCCAGCGGAAGTGTCATCTCAACACCAACGACTTGTAAGGTAAATTCTTTTACTGCAAGCTCAAGTTCGATTAGCTTAGGGGGCGCGACGTCTCTTATCTATTCACTTGCAGGCTGCACTAACGCACGAATTGACAAGGGCGTGGGCGCCCTGACTTCCTTAAACAATGGCTCTTCATCGGTTCAACCACTTAACACGACAACTTATACCCTTAAAACATTTTCTCCCACTCTCTACTCTTTTACCGGAACATCTACAGATGGCAACTATCCCCAAGCAGGCCCAATCTATTTTAATGAGAAGTTTTACGGAATGGTTCCCAATGGTGGGGCGAATGGATTGGGTCTCATCTACAGTATGAATGTTGATGGCACAGGCTTTACCAATCTTTATTCCTTTAATAACGATCAATATGGCGCTCAACCTCAAAGAGGACTTGTCGCTTCTGGAAACAAACTCTTTGGAGTGACCTACAACAATGGATCTCATAATTACGGGACCATCTTTAGCATTAACCTCGATGGTACTGGAATCACCCTCTTGCACACCTTCACAGGTCTCGATGGTCAAAATCCATCGACAACACTACGTTTAAGTGGAACGACTCTTTACGGCCTAAGTACTGGGGGTGGTGCGAATACTTACGGAACTCTTTTTAAAATAGAAACCGATGGTTCAAATTTTTCAACGATATATGATTTTAATTCTAGCTCAGCATTTTATCCTAATGGAGATTTAATTGTTGATGGAGATACGATTTACGGCACAACTCAATCATACGGAATTGCGAACTCAGGAACTGTGTACTCCATTAAAACTGACGGGGCGGATTTTACAGTGCTTGAAGTTTTTAGCAATAATGAATATTCCTACAATGGCCTAACTCTCTCAGGCAACGTGCTGTATGGCTTTAATTATGTGGGTGGTGCCTATGATGGTGGATCAATCTTTAAAATGAATAAGGATGGAACAGGAATGAGCACCCTCTATTCTTTTTCAAGTGCTAATCCCCTTCTTGGCGCCAATCCATATAGCACCCCGATAGTTGTGGGCTCTACCATCTATGGATCCACCGCAAATGGTGGGAGCAATGGAATGGGTAATATCTTCAAAATTAATACCAATGGCACAAACATGACAAGCATGCTTGATTTTGATGGTACAGATGGTGAAGGGTCAAGTCCACTTTCAGATTTGATGATCATCAATAATTTAATCTATGGCCTCACCCAATCAGGTGGAGATAGTGGCGCAGGCACCTTTTTTAGTCTGCCGACCTCATCCATTCAAAATCAAGTCACAGTCACTGTTTCGAGTAGTATGGCGATAAAATCATTTCCATCGAGCAATTATTCAACGGCTGAACCAGCTGCGGTTGGTGGCAAACTCTACGGAATCATCACGAAGTCTCCTTCAGGTGCTGGGGCCATCTATAGTGTGAATGAAGATGGCAGCAACTACACCACTCTTTACCAATTTACCGGAACAAATGGAGATGGAGCGGCCCCTTACGGTAAACTTGCATCGGATGGGACAAAACTTTATGGCACCACAATGTCTGGAGGCGCAGGAAGTGATAATTTTGGAACTATATTTTCTATGGATCTTGATGGAGACAATTATCAAGTCATTCATCAATTCAACGGTAGAGAAGGCTCTAATCCCGCCAGTGGTCTTCTTTTAGCTGGAAACACTCTTTACGGAACTTCTAGTCAAGGTGGAGATCAAAATTTCGGAACTATCTTTTCTATTCAAACAGACGGAACCCATTTCACTCCATTCCATTCATTTCAAGGGAACACACTTGAGGGCTCATATCCTGCAGCACTGGTCTTAGTAGGATCCACTTTATATGGTATGACCAATCAAGGTGGTGCAAATAGCGCTGGGACGATTTACAGCATAGGGACTGATCGAAATAACTTCACGACCCACTATCATTTTAATTTATCAGATGGTGCTAGTCCAAACGGTAGCCTGATTCATGACAACGGGATTCTCTATGGCATGACGAGTACTGGTGGGGCAAATAACTATGGACTCATTTTCAGTTTCGACCCTCAATCCAGAACTGTTTCGACCATAAAAGATTTTCAAGATGGAGAAGCTCCTCAGGGAAGTCTTGCTTTGTACAATGGTCAACTCTACGGCTTTACATCGCCTGCCATGAGTAACTCAGGTTACATCTTTAAGTTAAATCTTGATGGCAGTGGCTTCACTAATTTATATTCCTTCACTGGCGGCGCCGATGGGAGCACCCCCGTTGGAACTCCTATCTTTGATCAGGGATATATTTTTGGTAATACTCAAAATGGAGGGACAAACCAGTCCGGAACCATCTTTCGCCTGGCCGTGCCCTAATTTATCCATTCTTTTCGGCTATCGTCTGAAGAATGCCCCTCAACTCCTGAAAGAATAGTCTGTATAGCCGACTTTCCCTTGAGAATAATAGGTATTCTGATCCGGCTCTACAATAGGAGCACCTTCTTTAATTCGCTCAACAAGATCTGGGTTGCTCACATAATGATGACCGAAGGCCACAGCATCCATCATACCTTTTTGAATGGCGGTATCGGCTTCCTCAGCCGTGTAGCCCATATTTCCGATCAAGGCCCCTTTGAAGTTCTCTCTGGCCACCGACATCACATCTCCCGATTGTAATCCAAAAAAATCCGCGCGCATCATGTGGAGGTACGCAATTTTCAAGTCAGAGAGTTCTTTTGAGACGTAAGCAGTGAGTTCAAGAGGATTAGAGTCTTTCATACTGTTGTAGCTATTGAGCGGAGAGAGACGGACCCCCACTTTATCTGCGCCCCAGACTTCGACCACACTTTTGGTGACTTCAAGAAGAAGCTTGGCACGATTGGAAATGCTCCCGCCATAGCTGTCTGTGCGCTTGTTACATGAATCCCGCAGAA
>CANEVK010000019.1 GCA_947442115.1 Bacteriovoracaceae bacterium
AGTTCACTTTCCCGGAAGGAAGAGGACGTTCAGGGAAATTTTTTTTATCATCCTCATAATCTTTAAACTCATCCATAATCCTCAGAAGTAATGATAATGAAACGGTAAAAAGACCAGACATTATAAACGAGAAGTGGAACTTAATCGAAAGCCCTGAGAGTTTTAAAAAGACAAACTGTATAGCAAGAGCTGTTACAAGTGTTCCAATAAATGAGGATAACGGGAACATCTCAGCAAGATAATATCGCAGGCGATTAAACATAATATTCCTAGAGAGGATTTTTTCTTACATTAACTAGATAGAGTGAGTAATTAAAAAACAGATGAATTAAAGTACCCGCCATTAAAGTTCCCCCAATTGTCAGAGCGTCTAAGGATATCATCAAAGCATAAGCTCCAAGGCATCCAATTACTGAATCAGCTTGGTCGAATATAATAAAAAAGATTTTATATTTATGAGACGTTTGCCCTTCTTTCACTCCGAATCTTCGCTTGATAAATGAATTTGGTAGTTCTGCTAAGCAATACGCCAAGCCAAGCATTAATGACATCATCACAGTAGATTGAAGATTAAATACTGGAGCGGAAACATCTAATAAAATCTCTAATTGCTGGGCAATATAAACACCTGGCCATGTGGCCAGTGGCATAATAACAAATCCGCGCCAGGTTTTGTTTGCCCCAAACAATCTTTGATGTAAGGGCTTCTTGAGGTAAGATAAGACATCCCATTTAACTGCCAGCATATGGAGAATACCTCCAAAGATCAGCGGAAGAGCGAGGAGAAATATTCGAATAAAGTATTCGGATGTTGGGCATTTGAAATTCATGAGAAGATTATATGTTAAATAATGAAAATTCCTATCTCTTCAAATTTGCCTGGAAAAGTATTCGAAGGAATGCAGGGAGAAGTTTATTTATAGGTTTTTCAGTTTCTCTTGCAGTGTTTATCGCCGTCTGGGTGGTCGCCTTCTTTGATGGCCTAAACTATCAAATTGAAAAAGCTGTCGTTAATACAAATATCGGCTATTTTCAAATTCAAGAACCAGTTTTTTCAAAATCTACTGATTCAACTTCCCCACTTCCATTAAGTAAATACACTCAACTCCTCGATCAACCATTTATAAAAGGCTATTCCCCAGAATTGGTCCTTGATGGAAATATTTCTACTCCTGAGGGTGCGGCCGGTCTTGCCGTCATTGGAATTGATCCAAAAACTCATAAAAGCTTCTTGCCTCTTTTTAGAAAAATTAAGTCTGGAGATTTTCTTGAGGACCAAGACCAAGATGCTATCGTTATTGGTCAAGAGCTCGCAAAAGTTTTTAAATTTTCAGTTAATGATCAGCTGGTTTTAAATTATCAAGACGTGAAAGGTGAACTGAGATCTGAAATTTTGAAGATTAAAGGAATTTATCACTTTAATGGCAAAGCTTTTGAAAAAAGATTTGTCTATACCAGTCAAAAAACCTGGCAAAGAATATTTTTTAATCAAGAAATGAAAGAGATTCTATTTAATCGTATACCGATCATGACTAGTGACCTCTCAGCACATGAGAATCTGAAAGGATTAGTTTCAAAACAAGGTCTCGAATTAAAAACTTGGAAAAATCTCAATCCGGAAATGGCGGTTGTTTTAGAATTTCATGATGGCATGATTAATTTTTTCTTTATCATTATAGGGATCACGATTGTAATGACCATTTTGACGCCTGTTCAGATGCTCTGGCAGGAGCGACTCAAAGAAATTAAAATGCTCAATATTTTAGGAGTGAGTTCTGAAAAATTTTGGAAGATTGGAATTTTTGAAGTGATCCAAATGATTATTTGCTCATCTATTGCTTCAAGCTTATTTCTTATCATTATTATTGGGATCCAATCAAAGACTGGTATCGATTTTCGCTTTTTAAATGATGGTGTGACTCTTGAGAGGGCCGGAATTAAACTACCTAATATCATTTACCCACATCTAACTCTCCAGCAGCTTATCGTTACTTTTATTTTCGTACTGATCGTCCTTGGAATTAGCTATATCTGGTCCATTCACCGGACTCTAAAAAAATTGGAGGCGCCGGTATGAAATCTTTTGCGTATTTATTGAAGTTTAGCTACCGCAATCTTTTCAGAGTCCCGAAACGAACCTTGATTATGATTCTTAGCCTCAGCTTCGGGTGTGGATTTATTATTTGGGATCTCAATTTTGCCAACTCTGGTTCAAAAGAAATCATGAAAGATTTTTTAACCCAGTATGCAGGGGTCTATCACGTCACCCACCCTGATTACTATGATGCTAAAAATAAAAAACAATTTAATAGCTATAAAACGATGACTGATGAAGATCTTGAAAGAAAAGATCTTATTCCAAAGTCAACTCGACGCGCAGTGGCCCCGGTTTTTATTTCGGGCGAAAAAAAGACCTTAGGTGTACTCATGACAGGTCTTGAGGTTGAAAAAGAAAGAAAATTATCAACCTTATATAAGGCGATTCGTGCTGGAAAATTTCTTGAACCAGAAGGTCAAAGAGAAATTATTTTAGGTAAAAAATTTGCCCAAAGAATCGAAGCCAATGTTGGCGATGAAGTGGCCGTCGTAGGTCAAGCGATGGATGGATCTGTTGCCAATGACCTTTATCGAGTGGTGGGACTTTTGGATTTTGGTGGAGGTGATTTAGAAGAATCACTCGCCTTTACTCAACTTCACTCTGCTCAAGAATTTCTCAGCCTCCCCCCAGAGCGTTTTCATCAGCGTGTATCCTTTGATGTTGAATCTGATGATCTACCAAAGCTTAAATCTTTGGGAGTGACGAGATGGTTTGATCTCATTCCTGAAATTGGTTTTTCTGTTCAATTCATCGATAACATTACCTGGTTCGCCTGTATCATAATTGTCATGGTGGTGAGTTTGGGCCTTTCAAACACTCTTATGATCACTTTCTTTGAAAGGGAGCAAGAATTTAATTCTTTAAATATTATTGGTGCCCAGACCAAATGGATTACAATCTCACTCATGATTGAAGTCTTCATCATGGGTACAGTGGCAATTGGGCTAGGTGTGCTCATGGGTTATCTGGCGGTCAAATACTTTTACTATCACCCTATTAATATTGAACTCTTCACCGGCGGAAAACCTATCATCATGGGGGGCATGACCATTGTTCCCTTGGTCAAAATCTATGCCCTTCCTCAGTATTTTTGGCAGGTGCCTTTAATGATTTATTTCTTTTTATCACTCACGATGATTTATCCCCTCATTCGAGTGATTCGCAGGAGCAAAAATGCAATTTGAGCTTAGTCGTGTTGAAAAAATTTATATTAGCTCTGAAGAGAACAAAGTATTTGGAGCAAAAGACGTTTCCTTAAATATTCATGAAGGTGACTTCCTTGCACTTGTAGGACCTTCGGGCTCAGGAAAAACCACGATCCTCAATCTTATTGCTGGTCTTATACTTCCATCCTCTGGTTCACTTAAGCATGGTGGTAAAGATATTACCTCAATGACTTTAGAAGAGAGAACCAAGCATCGATTGGATTACATGGGATTTGTTTTTCAGGATTATCAACTTCTTCCGATTTTAACCGCCTGGGAGAATATAGAATTCCCCCTCCAACTCAAGGGCTTTAGCAAAAATGAAATCAAAGAGAGAGTGAATTGGGCCTTAGCTCAGGTTGGTCTAGAAAAAATGGGTCATCGCTTTCCCAAGCAGCTTTCAGGTGGTCAACAACAGCGTGTTTCTATCGCTCGTGCCATTGCTGGGCGTCCTCAGCTTATACTGGCCGATGAACCTACCGCCAATTTAGATTCAAAGACCGCCCAAGAAATTATCGAGCTTTTTTTAAAACTCAATAAAGAGTTCAAGTTAACTTTTATTTTCTCGACCCATGACCAACGACTCATAGACCAGGTAAGAACCGTTTTGTATGTTAAAGACGGCCAAATTTCTGAATCAAGGAATCATCATGTTTAAACAATTCAAAACTAAAAACCTTTTTTTCTGTGCGGCCCTTGGAATCAACGCTCAAAATGCTGATGAATGGTCAAAATATGCAGAAAAACAAATGAGAGGAGATCGTTCTCAATCAAAAATAGAAATGACCATCAAAACACCAAATTGGGAAAGAACACTTGAGATCGACTCAGACGTTGAAGGCAAAAATCTCGCCCTAAGCACCATTACATCACCGGCCAAAGAGAAAGGCATCAGGACTTTAAGAATTGATAATAATATGTGGAATTATTTTCCTAAATTAAAAAGGAAAGTGGCCGTCTCATCATCCATGCTCCTAGCAAGCTGGATGGGTTCAGACTTTACGAATGATGATATTTTAAAGGCTTCTTCCATGGCAGAAGATTATCAGCATAAATTTCTTCCCAATAAAAAATTAAATGGCAAAGAC
Source organism: Bacteriovoracaceae bacterium (assembly GCA_947442115.1). GTDB lineage: Bacteria > Bdellovibrionota > Bacteriovoracia > Bacteriovoracales > Bacteriovoracaceae > Peredibacter. The sequence continues at coordinate 4,392 of CANEVK010000019.1, forward strand.
TATCGAGTCATCGAGAATATGGCCAAAACTAATGCCAAAGTGATGTGGCCAAAGATTGTCACTTACGCCTCCCCTACTGATTGTCTTCCTCGCCAATACCATTACTTTGATAAAGAAAATAAGCTTAAAAGAGTTTTAACAATGGATGAAATTAAAAATTTTGACGGCCATAAAGTCCCTAGCTTCTGGACCATGCAACCTCAAGATGATTTCAAAAAGAAAACGACAATTAAATATAAGACGATGAGTTTTAAAACCAAGTTTGAATCTCAACACTTCACTCAAAAAAATCTAACGGATTACTAATGAAACAATTATTCCCCATCTTTTTTTTATTCATCACCACTCCATTAATGGCTGAAGTTAAATCTGAATTTTCAGGCAATGTGGAAGTTCAAGCAAGACATTCAATCAATAATGATGAAGCTAAAGAGGCTCCCTTACTCCAAGAATGGAATCAAGAGCAGTTTTATCTTGCCTATGGAAACATTAATGGCAAATTTGATTTCGGTAATTCTCGATTTGAGACGAATGTTTTCGGTAGATACTCACAATCAAATCTTTACCAAGATCAAACACCATCACCTAATTATATAGCACCCCAGATATTTTCTTTCCCCAATCGTTTAGTCGCTCGTGAAGTGGCCAAGCTTTCTCAGCAAGATGAGGGTGATAACTATCGAAGCGAAATGATACTGAATAAAATGTATTATGAATGGAGTTATGAAGAGCATCGATTTATGTTTGGTCGAATTTATATTAACTATGGAGGCGGAGAAATTTTTAACCCCATAAATCCTTTCAATCAACCAACAGGCCTGACATCTATTTCCCAGGTTGCCCAAGGTAATGATGGATTAAATTTTACTTTCTATAAGAGTGACAATCATACAATAAATTTTTATTTTCTAGGAGATAAAAGTCTACAAGGATATGAAGGCCAAATTGATAAAACTCTTTGGGCCCATGGTGAATTTCAATTCAGTGAAAAGCTACAATTTGACTATGTTATAGGTGAAGATCAAAGGCGTCATAAAGTAGGTGGACAGGCCAGATACAGCCTTAGTGAGTCTATGATTTTTCTTCAGACTCTTTATCAAACCGCCTATACTGATGATTTAAATGAAGTTGAATCCCACCATCTTTGGGATCTCATGCTTGGATATGACCAGCAAATAACAAATAAATGGCATCTACGAGCAGAGGGTGGTCATCAGAAGAAAAATAAATTTGCATCATTAACAAGTATCAATGATCGTTTCCTACCAACTGAATATTTTATTGCCATTGCCAATCAGTACGAAATTCATCCTTTAGTAAAACTTGGCGGAACAATCATAAACGATGTTAAAACAGGTTTTACTTATTTTATTACAAGAAATACTTATAGTTTTGCCAAAAGCTCTGAAGTAGAAATTTTTGCTTATCTTCCTATGGCGAAGGGCAGTGACATAGAAAATCAGGCACAAAAACTTGTGACGACAGATGTTGGGTTAGCCTTAAGGACCTTCTTCTAGCAGCTCCACGATACCTGTTTTTCCATTCATTTTAATCCGAGAGCCATCTTTGATAAGTCTTGTGGCATGATTTAAATTAAGGATGGCCGGAATTCCATACTCTCTTCCAATAACAGCTGCATGGGAGAGGAGCCCACCAACTTCAGTGACAACTCCACCTACCCGGGCAAGAACGGGGGTCCATCCAGGGTCAGTAAAACGAGTCACTAAGATATCTTCTTTCGTAAGATGCAACGTTTGATGAATATCTAGTATAACCCTGGCATATCCAATTTTCTCGCCACTGCTACAACCGATTCCTTTAAGGGAGCCTTCAGTAAATGAATTCTGAGATTGAACAATCTGCCCACCAAACTCATTTGGGGCCACAAATGTTCTATATCCCTGGTAATGCAGAAAACGCTCTTCAGTATCTGGTAATGATTTAATTTTTGAATTGAGATAATGAATAATCTCATTAATGTCATACATGAATACATCAATTTCCTTAATATTTAATCTGCGACTAAAGTCGAGCAATCCTAATCGTAGTAAATAGTAGGCGCGAGTTGAGTAGGAGCGCATTTCCTCTCTTATTTTCAAGAAATTTCTTGATCGATTCAGGGCCTTAGTAAAAGATTTTTTCGTCAAATATCCCATAGAGGAAGTTAACCGAGAAAGACTATCCTGAAATGTTGACAGATATATCTTATCCCTAAACTGAAAAGATTTCACCAAATCATCAACCCAGTCTTTGCGCTCCCCCCATCTTGGAACTGTAAGATCAAGTTCTGCAGGCCCATGGTGATAATGCTTGATAAGAAAATTTTCTCTTGAATGATGATAGGCCAGAGAATTGATTCCACTTATTTGTGCAACTTCTGCCAGAATCGCCAGATCTTCTTGGACATTGAGATGAGCGACGCCTTCTAATGAGGACATTAAATCAATTTCATCCCCTTCTCTGTAAGACTGTATTTTTTTTAATTTTGCTTTAAACTCAGTTTGATAATTTGAATTATTATAAATCGTTCTAAAATAATTCCTCTCCGTTTGGAGTTGAAAATTGATAACATCATTGAACCAATTGAAAAATTCCTCATTGCTAAAATCTTTCAAACGGGAGAGCTTTTCCTTGAGACCCTGATCTTTTAATTCAAATTGGCCTCTAAATTGATCCACCATGATTTCACAATTTTGAAATTCTTTATAAAGCCCGATCATGACTGGAATGGCATTGGTCAGAGTGCTTAAATTGAGAGGTGTTTTTGAAGGCCCCTTATTCCCGTAGTCTTTTTGAATGCCTAAATCTCTATCAAAATCTTGTTCGTTAAAACCTGGAATCGAACGAAGCCCTTCTTTAACGGCACCCGCATTCCAATACACTTTTCCATAAAACATGTAGATCCATGTGATATCTTCTGGATTTTTTATCAAATGAATTCTTTTAAAATAATCCCCCATCGAAAATTGCAGAGCATTTCGATAGGCGGAAAACATGAGAGGAGTACAAACCCTGGCCGAAATTCCACCGTCTTTCAAATCTGCGTTTGTAAGTTCTGGGACATCTACCCTATAACTCAATGTTGTAATAGGCCGCGATTGCAAAATGTGAAGATGACCTTCGTGATCTATCACCCATTCTATATCCTGGGGAGAACCAAAATAAGCTTGTATTTTTTTGGCCTGAGTTATCAATTCCATTAATTGATTGGAGCTCATCTCAGTGGCTTCTTGATTGATATAGTATTCTTTGACTTTATTTTCTCGAATATCAAATGTGCATGAAGAGGGTGTGACATGACCAGAAACGAGACGTTCACCAAGGCCTGCACAAAATTCCAAATAAAATTCTTCTTCGAAACCATTCTGAGGATTCAGTGTAAAAAGAACACCTGAGATTAAAGGCGTGACCATTTTTTGAATCAGTACAGTCATCTTTAAGTCTGAAGCGAGAGACTGAATTCCTTTAATTCTTAAATAAGCATGAACTCTTTCTGAATTTTTTGAATCAATACAATCTCGAACTTTTTGAGCTATTTCAGCATCATCTTGAACGTTGAGATAAGTTTCATAAAGGCCTGCAAAGCTTGCGTCCCTCAAGTCCTCTAGTGAACAACTCGATCGAACGGCCACGGGATAGCCACCAATCTCTTTAATCGCCTCGGCCAGGTTATCCCCATTTGAATAAATGAATCCTGCAGGAACCTTAAAGCCAGCCTTTTTGAGTAGATGTAAATTTGTTGCCTTGCCCCCAAGGGATTTGAGGTCAGCTTCAAGTATGTTTTCATTTCCAAGAAATTTAATTTTCATAACTTATTTTATCGCCATTTTTGGATCTAAATTGATCTAAAGCTTTAAAATTTAAAACTATTGGCGAAAACTGAGATAAGAACTCAGCTAGAATCATCAACTCCTAAACATGACGCACACCACAACCCTTTGGATGCAAAGTAAAAAAATTGACTTTTTCCCCTTCTGCCCTTACAACTGTCCTCTCAAATTAACTCGCCTAGGGTCAAGCAGGAGTCATATCCTCCCCGATTAGCGGTATTGTCTAAGGAGTTCTCATGTACAGTGTTGTGGAAATCAAAGGTCACCAGTACAAGCTTAAAGCTGGCGACATGATTGACGTTGAAAAAATCGAAGCTGAAGAAGGTAAAACTCTTGAGTTCGGTTCAGTATTAATGATTGGTGGAACTAAAACTCTTGTTGGTGCTCCAACAGTTAACGGCGCCAAAGTTACAGCGACAGTTGTAAGACAAGGTCGCGGTCGTAAGTTTTTCGTTCTAAAGCGTAAGCCAGGTGCTTACCGTAAGAAAAACGGTCACCGTCAAGCTTATACAGCTCTTCTTATCACTGAGATCGCAGACGGTCAGGGTGGAGTAAGCAAAGCTGAAGCAAAAGCTAAGAAGTAATAATAAGAATTAAATTTTAGGAGATACGATATATGGCACATAAGAAATCGGGTGGTAGTACCTCTAACGGACGTGACTCGAACCCAAAAATGCGTGGTGTAAAGAAATTCGGTGGCGAGCTTGTTGAAACAGGTATGATCATCGTTCGTCAAAAAGGAACTAAGTTCCACCCTGGAGTTAACGTAAAAATGGGCCGTGACTTCACGATCTATGCTATGTGCCCAGGTAAAGTTAAATTTGGCTTTTACAATAAGAGCACAAAAATCGTTTCTATTGTTCCAGCTTAATTGATCTTTAAAGAGAGTTAGGATAAGAGGGAGCCTTAAAACAGCTCCCTCTTTTTTTTTTATATGAAGTTTATTGATGAAGTAGATATTGAGATTGTTTCCGGAGATGGCGGTAAAGGCTTTGTAGGCTACCGCAGGGAGAAGTACGTCCCTTTGGGTGGACCCGATGGTGGGGACGGCGGGAACGGCGGAAACATCTATTTTCAGGGCGATGAAGGTTTAAATACCCTTCTTCACTTTAGGGGTCTAAAAACCTTTAAGGCCGAAGCTGGAGAGAATGGTGCTGGCGGAAACATGACTGGCGCCAATGGGCCTGATCTTATTCTTAAAGTTCCGGTTGGGACTTTAATCTATGATAAAGAAACTGGAAACTTAATCAGTGATATCACTGAACATGGTCAAATGTTTCTTGCTTCTGAAGGTGGTCGAGGCGGAAAAGGAAATGCCTTTTTTAAATCTTCTACCAATCAAGCTCCGAGATTTGCCCAAAATGGTGAAGATGGAAAAGCTCTATCGATTCATTTAGAACTTAAACTACTCGCTGATATTGCTCTCATAGGTCTTCCTAATGCAGGTAAATCAACACTCATAAGTGCCATCAGTGCTGCTAGACCCAAAATTGCTGACTATCCCTTCACCACCTTAGAACCAAATCTTGGTGTGGTCCAGTTGGGTGAAAAAACAATCGTTGTGACTGATATTCCAGGCCTCATTGAGGGAGCTGCTGAAGGTAAGGGTCTAGGAGTTAAATTCCTTAAACACATTGAAAGAACTTCGGCCCTTGTTCATCTCGTTGATTGCTCCATGTTTTTAGACGAATATGAAGCGATTGAAGCCTACTCTACTGTCAGGGATGAATTAGAAAAATTTAATTCCGACCTTTTGAATAAAAAAGAAATTGTGTGCTTAACAAAAATAGATGCCATGACTGAAGAAGAGATTGAAAAATTTCGCTCCAGCATGGAATTACAGCTTGATAGAAGAGTTCTCCCTATATCAGGAGTATCTGGTCGAAATATTGATCTCCTGAAGCAACTCATGCTAAAAACCAAAGAAATGATCGAAGAAGAAAGGAAAAAAGAGGCATAACTATGGCCATTAATGAGTACGTTCAAAACGAAGTTAACAAAATTATCTCAAACAAAAGCTTTGAGTTTCCCTTAAACCATGCCATGGCTTCGGCGTGGATTATGGCCAATTTTAAAGGTGATAATCTCAAAATTTTTGACCTTAAAAAATCGAGTGCGCTTTGCGATTACTCTATTATTGCCACGGCCCAAAACGCGACTCAAGCTCGCGCTATGGTTGATGAAATCTCAATGAACCTTAAGAACCATGGTGCTTCTATCGTCAGTTATGAGGGGTATGAATCAGCTGATTGGATCCTTCTTGATACTGGTGATGTGATCGTTCATATTTTTAATGGTCCTGCCAGAGATGTATATGACCTTGATCTTATTCTTGCAAAAAATTCTCAAGTAAAAATCCCAGAGGAATTTTACTTTGGAAAACCAACAACTGTTTCATCAGAGAAAGCTGATCTTAAAGGTTATTTCTAAATTATGGCCCGCCAGATTCATCTCATCGTGGTGGGCAAACTTAAAGACTCTCACTTAGAAGCCATTGAAGCTGACTACCTCAAACGCATCAATAATCCTGAACTCATCATTCATGAAGTTAAAGCAAGTGCTGAAAACAAAGAAGCTGAAGCAGAGGCTATTTTAAAGAAAGTTAAAGATCTAGGGGGCGGACATTTAATCGCCATGACTGAGTGGGGCAAGCGGTATACATCTGTGGCTTTTGCTGATTGGAGTGGGGCCTTAATTGAGCGCTCCAATCGATTGATTTTCATTATTGCCGGCGCTGAAGGCTTTTCAAGCGAACTTCTCAATCTTTGCCAAGAGCGTCTCTCCCTTTCCGAGCTGACTTTCCCTCATAAATTAGCGAGAATACTCCTGGTAGAACAATTATACCGGGCCCAAACGATTCGCTCGGGTCACCCTTACCATAACTAGGGATTAATTATGCATTCGATTCAAGGCCTGAGCCCAAGAGTTCTTCTCATGATTCTTGATGGCTTCGGACAAAATCCAAAAGATCTCAAAAATGCGATTAAAGCTGCTCATAAGCCAGTGATTGATGATCTCTTTGCTCACTATCCATTCACCACCATTCAGCCCGGTGGAGAAGCAGTAGGACTTCCAAAAGGTGTGGCGGGAAACTCGGAAGTCGGCCACATCAATCTTGGGGCGGGACGCCCTGTTCGTCAGGATCTTGTTCGTATTAATGAGGCGATTGAAAAAAACAGTCTTAAAGATATGCCTAAGTTGAAAGAGCTGATCGAGAAAGCCAAGTCTGGTACCAAACGCGTTCATCTTATGGGGCTACTCTCAGACGGTGGAGTTCACTCTCATATCAATCATCTCAAAGAAATTTTAAAAATACTCACTCCTCATTCTGATCTTCGAATCTTTCTTCATGCCTTTATGGATGGAAGGGATACGGCCAAAGATAAGGGTGTTCAGTACGTGAAAGAAATTTTGCAAACTCCAGGATTTGTTTTTGGGAGTATGCAAGGCCGCTCTATTGGAATGGACCGAGATCGTCGTTGGGAAAAGATTCAACATGCTTATCAAATGATGACAGGGGCCGGAAATAAAACAAACTTAAAACCTGAAGCTTATATTCTTTCTGAGTATAAAACTGGTATTTTTGATGAATTCATTACGCCTACACTTTTTAATGAAGACGCTGCCATTAAAAATGGCGACAGTATGTTCTTTTTTAACTTCAGACCTGATCGCGCCCGGCAGATAAGCCTCGCCTTCAATGATAAGCATTTTAACGAATTTCCTGTGACAGTAAAACCAAACTACTATCTCTGTATGTCCCCTTATATCCCTGATGAGTGCCCCCAGCTTCCGATTCTATTTGATAAAGAAAAAGTGAAAGGGACTCTTTCAGAATTCTTGGCGAGTCGTGGAAAAAAACAATTTAAAATTGCTGAGACTGAAAAATATGCTCATGTGACCTATTTTTTTAATGGTGGTGAAGAAACTCCCTTTGAAGGAGAAGAGCGCTGCCTCGTCGCTTCTCCGCGAGAAGTGAAGACCTATGATGAAAAGCCAGAAATGAGTGCTTATGAAGTGACGGATAAACTCCTCACTGCTCTTGAAAATAAAAGTTTTAGTTTTTATCTCGTCAATTTCGCTAATGCAGATATGGTCGGGCATACTGGAAATTTTGAAGCAGCTGTAAAAGCAGTTGAGGCCCTGGATACATGCGTAGGAAAAATTAAGGCCAAGTGTGAAGCCGAAAATATTTCTCTCATCATTACGTCCGATCATGGTAACGCTGACCAGATGGTTTATGAAGATCAGCAAGTTCACACTTCACATTCAGATGCAGATGTTCCATTTTGTCTAGTCCATCCAAAGCTCAGAGACATGGATGTTATGATTCATAAAGAAAGTGCCGTTAAAGCACTTAAAGACGTGGCCCCAACGGTACTTAAGGTCTTGAACCTACCTCGCCCAGATAGTTTTACCGGCGAGCCTATTTTTTCTTAAGGAAGGATTTATGAGCTTTAAGCATATTGGTTTACTTTGTTCTGGTGGAGATGCTCCTGGAATGAACTGTGCGATTCGTGCGGTGGTGAGAACTGCGATTTATCACGGTATCAAAGTCACAGGAATTAAGCGCGGTTATGCAGGTCTTTTGCGTGGTGAATTTACACCCATGAACCTTTCCAGTGTCGGAAATATCATTCAGCGTGGAGGAACAATTCTTCAAACATCTCGCTGCCCTGAATGGATGAAAAAAGAATTTCGTGCCAAAGCGGTCGATATTCTTAAGCATCAGGGAATCGAAGCTCTTATCGTTATTGGAGGAGATGGATCCTTTAATGGGGCCATGGCCCTATGGGATGAACATCAATTTCCAGTCGTAGGAATTCCAGGTACGATCGATAACGATATTTCTGGAACAGAATACACAATTGGATTTGATACTGCTGTTCAGACGGCGATTGAAGCCATTGATAAAATCCGCGATACGGCCCACTCACACGCACGGACTTTTCTGGTTGAAGTCATGGGACGGAATTCATCCGCTATTGCCCTTAAAGTTGGGGTGTGTACTGGGGCGGAAAATATTCTTCTCAATAATGAAAAAGTAAATCATCAAAAACTCTCCGATGATATTCAACGAGGAATGGCCCGAGGAAAAGACTCTTCCATCATCGTGGTTGCTGAAGGCCCTACGGCCGGAAGAAGTTACGACATTCAAAATGTTCTCAAAGATATGTACCACCTTGAGGCCCACGTGGCGATTTTAGGCCATATTCAAAGAGGCGGCTCTCCGACATCAAATGATCGCTTCATCGCCTCTCAAATGGGCAATATGGCCGTTCAATCACTGATTGATGGAAAATATCCAACAGTGACAGTTGTAAGATCTGGCAAAGTTCTTATGGCACCACTTATGGAATGTACCAAGAAAGCTGATAACAACTTAGAAGAGTTTCAAAAACTCGCTGAGACGCTTTCTATTTAACTCCCAGGGCGATTTTAATCGCCTTGATGTCACTTTCATTCACTTCTTTCAAGACTGCGGCCCGCAGATATTTGTTCAAGAGTGTCTGATACTTTTGTCCAGTTCGTTCAGCTTCACCTTGCAAGGACTCATAGATATCGTAGTCAATAAAGGTATTGACTCGAATTTTTAGTTCACTTTTGGGTGCTTTTAACGCCTTCTTTATATCTCTGGCAAAGTCCTTATGAAATTGCTCATCTGAAGTGGGAAAGCCACGCTTCTTTGAATTCTTTTTCATACAACCTCGTCAATTTTTGAATTTCTTTGATTTCAAATAAATAAAACCCATGATTCTCTGCAATTTCAAAACTATCCAACCAGATCTTAGCTTTTCGCCCCTGGTACTCCACATGAATATGCATCCTTGATTCTTCATGGGAATAAAAGAAAAAACGAAAGCCATAAATCATTAAAATAGTGGGCATACCCAACCCCTTTCAATATACACACATTATACACAAAAGTCAACCTACGCCTGACTGAAGCTCAATTCCGCAATTGAACCAAAGAGATCCTTTCCATCAATAACACCATGAGGAGTTTCCACCACCTTTGAGGCAATTAAGTGAAGCTTATTCTCATCGCAGAGCTCGACAACATTTGAATCTATAGGCTCACTCACCTCTCCACTTGGCGTAAGTGATCCCACAGCAAAACAATTATCCAACTTTGAAATAGGCAAAAGACCGGCAAGGTACCAATAATGAAGAAGAAGGGGGTACTCGAGCCACTTCACAGAAGAACTCTCCAAATCTCCTAATTCATCACTGAGTTCGACATTAAGAACAAAACGCTTGAGTGGAATTTGCAGCTGACGAGTGCGAGTGACAAAGACAATTTTTTCTTTAATTTGTTTGCCGTATTTTCCTAGCCCATTGATCTCTAAACCAGGAACACTTTTCGTCGCATAACCAAAAAGAGTCACGAGAGCAGGACCTTTCTTCGTGAAATAACAAGTTTGTAGTTGAGTTTCCATCATAAACCTCCAAGGAGGTCACTACAGAATTCTGGCCAACTAATTAAATATTAAAGGATTGAAAAGATTAAGGGAGTGACTCAAAGTAGCAATTTAATTCCTTGATTCCCTTATCATTTTTGGTCACTGAGGCGTGGACAATATCGAGGCGCTTGGCGATTTTTTGTTTTAACTCTGAACAACTCATTTTCGCTTCACCCTCGCAAAGCCTCCGATCAGCAAGCTTTACACATTGGTATTTAAAAATAACTTTCTTTCCACTGTGACAGATAACTTTTTTTGAATCTTTTTCAACATAGGCCCTGAGATAATATGGATCAGCGGCCAATTCTTTTTCACAAAAATCAGCAACCGCAATTTTTTTCCCCATACAATCTAGTTCATTGGCCGAAATCACTTCAATAAGTGGAGATTCATGATTAACCATTTTTGAACAAACAGTCTTAAAGGGAAATGAAACTTTATCGGTGGTGGTCACTTCATCTAGAATGACGTTTGAGAAAGCTAAATAAGAGTATAAAAGAAAAAAAATCGGCATAAAAAAAGGGTGCCCGAAGGCACCCTGAAAATCAACTTTAAACGATTAACCTGGCCACATTCCACGAAGTCTCATGGCGCCCTGGAGACGATCAAGCGAAGCGATGAAAGCAGCTTGCTTCATGTTCACTTTATATTTTTCTTTGCAGGTCCAAACTTTATCAAATGAAAGCTTCATAATGTCGTGAAGCTTGGTATTGACAGTTTCAAGGTCCCAGAAAAACATCTGCATCCCTTGAACCCATTCAAAGTAAGACACAATCACACCACCAGCATTACAAAGAATATCTGGGATAATAAGTCCACCACGGTCAGTGATAATATCAACAGCTTCGTGAGTCAGAGGACCGTTGGCACCTTCTGCAATAATTCTTGCTTTAACTTTATGAGCGTTTGCTTTAGTCACAACACCATCAATCGCTGCAGGAATAAGAATATCCACATCAAGCTCAAGTAGCTGCTCATTAGTGATGTGCTCAACACCAGGAAGATCACGAAGAAGCCTGCGCTCTTTTACCCATTTAGCACATTCTTTAACGTTTAAGCCTTTTGGATTATAAATCGCCCCAGACACATCTGAGATCGCTACTATTTTTGCCCCTTGAGCATCTAGATCTTCTGCAGCAGGAACACCTACTTTACCAAAACCATGAATCGCTACAGTCGTAGAATTTGAAATCTTTTTATTCAATTTTTCATAGGCAAAATTAATACAGAAAACAACACCCTTACCTGTTGATTCAGCTCGGCCTAATGATCCACCGATGGCGATAGGTTTACCAGTCACAACACCAGGAACAGCATAACCATTAAGTTGCGAATAAGTATCCATCAACCAGGCCATGGTCTGACCATCAGTTCCGATATCCGGAGCTGGAACATCTTTATCTGGGCCAATGATCATAGCAATTTCTGTTGTATATCGACGAGTCATCGCCTGAAGTTCAGCGCGAGATAAATCATTAGGATCAACCTTGATACCACCCTTCGCTCCACCTAATGGTAGACCAACGAGAGCACACTTAAATGTCATAAGCATCGCAAGAGCTGCTGTTTCTGAAAGACTCACGTGCGGGTGAAAACGAATTCCACCTTTACCTGGACCTAAAGTCATATTGTGTTGAACGCGGTAGCCTTCAAAAACTTTCACTGTACCGTCATCAAGACGAACAGGGACAGAAACCTGAAGAGCGCGCTTAGGATACTTCAAACGCTCAAGCACGTTTGGATCCATGTTCATTTTTGTTCCAGCAGATTCAAGCTGGGA
>CANEVK010000020.1 GCA_947442115.1 Bacteriovoracaceae bacterium
AAAGATCATTGGTTTCGTTACGGGCATCAGTAGTAGATTCATTAAGCATTTGCTCGTAGTTAGAAATACGAGCTTTTGATTTGGCCTGTCTTGCTTTCGGCGACATGCGAATCCACTCAAGCTCCTCTTTCATTTTCTTTTGGCGCTTCGATTCTGTTTTTTCTTCTTGTGCTAAGCGATTCGATTTTTGCTCAAGCCAAGATGAGTAATTGCCTTCCCAAGGTATTCCGTGACCACGGTCAAGCTCAAGAATCCAGCCGGCCACATTATCTAAGAAGTAGCGATCGTGGGTAATGGCAATGACTGTGCCCTTGTAAGAATGAAGGTGGCGCTCAAGCCAAAAAACCGTTTCAGCATCAAGATGGTTGGTTGGCTCATCTAGTAAGAGAACATCAGGTTCAGATAAAAGGAGGCGACAAAGAGCGACTCGTCTTTTTTCACCACCCGATAAAATGCCACAGAGCTGATCGGAAGGAGGACAGCGTAGGGCCTCCATGGCAAGTTCAAGGCGAGAATCAAGATCCCAAAGATTTTGGTGATCCATCATATCTTGGAGTTCGGCCTGTCTAGCGACAAGTTTATCCATGTCCGCATCAGACATCTCCTCACCAAACTTATTATTCACTTCCTCGTATTCTTTAACGATATCAACTTGCTTTTGAAGACCTTCTTCTACAACTTGCTTAACTGTTTTATTTCCATCTAGTTTTGGGTCTTGTTCAAGGTAACCGAAACTGATTCCTTTATTCGCATTCACAGTCCCCAAAAAATCTTTATCAACACCAGCAATAATTCTTAAAAGTGAAGACTTACCTGATCCATTCAAACCAAGGACACCGATCTTGGCGCCGTAATAAAAGGAAAGTGAAATATCTTTTAGAACTTGTCTTTTAGGCGGATAAATTTTTCCAACCTTATGCATTCCAAAAATAATTTTTTTGTCATCTACAACGGCCATGGGACTTCCTTTGAATTTTGAGAAGCCCCATTAAACCAGAAAGTCTGGAGTCTGTAAAAGGCTCTTGCCTTACATTAGAGCTAAAAGGTCGCCTAAAAGATTGAAAATAAAGGCCAAATAGGAGGGTAAAAAGAAGACGGCCATTAAAATCAGCTTTATTGTTACGAGGCGCTTCTCAAAAAGTTCAAAGTGCCAAGTTTCAATGAACCTGAGCTCTTTCATCAAAGCACTTAATTCATCCTCAGAATTTATTCCCTGCTCGCGTGATTTTTGACAGAGGTGAAGTAATTTTTCTACAATCGGTTGAAGATTTTTTTGTTTGATTTTTTCAAGTTCAACGGCCCCTGAGATAGTTAAAATCTCTGACCTTGAAAGGGGGAGTTTATTCAAGCTTTTAAGGACAAATAAGATTTTCCAAAGCTTGCCAACATCCTCAAAAAGTTTTTTTCTAAAATGCTTGATAAGCCAGGGTAAAGAGATCAATCCCGTCAATTGCCAACTCAAGATGATGAGAAGGAAAGAAAGCTTTGTTTTAACTTCGACCAAGAAACTGGCACCAATGATAAAGCCCCAAGTGAGCATGATCATAAAAGCAATTTGTAAAACTGTTCCTAGAAGCAATTCTTTTAATTTTTTTTCTGACTGTAAATCGGCCTGTAAGCCTTGTCTCAAAAAGAAAAGAGCATCTTGATATTTACCCCCCATTTTTCTGGCCAGGGATAATAATATTTCAACCACCTCTGAATAAAACTTGTATTTTGGAAGTTGGACTCCCGAAGCAGTTAAATGAGATTTCTCCCAATTAAATCTCTTGAGCCAATCTTCAAGCTTTGGCCCAGAATGATCATTTAAATTCAATAACTTGAATTCGAATTTTGACTCCATTCCTAACCAATAAACCATGACCGCAAGGAATAAGAGGTAAATAATAATTGTCAGCATTTGTGCCCCTAAAATTTCTTCCTGATCATGACCGTTTCGTTGACAGCCTGCAAGCCCCTGACATAATTTCAGTCGTATGAATTCACTTCAGAAAAATAAGCCTGCATCAAGCTCTGATGGCCTAGAGATTTACTTCAATCAATTTGAACAAGATCTTAGTCGAGCTAAACTTTCTGAAGTCGAAATCACTTTTAAAAAATTGAAGTTCTTAGGATTAAACTATGATCCTTTTGCCAACACCCATAGTGATGAGTGTCATCAGGTTTTAGAAAACTTAGGACTAACTATCCATTTCCAAAATCCTTACCTGGCAACAAATATTCTGCTGAGATTGTTAGATAAAACAGAAGAAAGACTAAATAATTTAAAGCAATAAAAATGAACAAAATTCCTGAATGCCTAGTACACCCGGTATCAATAAAACTGATACGATCGGGTCACCCATGGATCACTGCAGACAATTTCTCTAATCGGTTTCCTCGCCACAGCGAATTCATCGTTGCCACAGATGAGAGAAAGCGGCCAATGGCCCTCCTCATGCACGATCCCCTCCATAAAAATATTAAGGCCAGAGTCTGGAGCACGAAATTTCCTTTCGATCGAGAGGCGCAACATTTTACTGCTGGTATTCAGGGTCGGCTTGATCTGGCCTTTGAAAAAAGAGTAAAGGATGCTGCTCTCAAGCAGCGTGATAATTACTATATCGTGTTTGCAGAAGCGGATCAGCTTCCTGGACTCTTTATCCTAAGACTTAAAGATCGAGTTCTGATTCAATTTTACACTCAATTTTGGAATCGTTATAAATCAATCATCCAGACCACTCTTCAGGAAGTCTTTCCAGAAATTAAAGATGAAAATATTTGGTTTCAATTAAGAGGCGAGACTCGGGAACTTCAAAAGCTCCCTACAAATTCAACTGAACCAGAGAGAAGAGATGAATTCCATCTCCAAGAATTTGGCTTACAGTATTTGATTCGTCTTGGAAGTTCTTATGATCATGGCATTTATACGGACATGAGCTCAATCCGCCATATTTTAGCGCCACAAATAAAGACGAATGCATCTGTTCTTAATCTCTACTCCTATACAGGGGCTTTTTCACTCTGGGCACTCAAATTAGGCGCCAAAGACGTTACCTCTGTGGATTTGTCTCCAAAATATATTGAATGGCTTCAACATAATCTTGGTTTAAATCCAGAACTGAATTCAACTCAACATGATGCCCTTGTCATGAGTGTTGATGAAGCACTTGATAAATTTATTTCTGAAGGTAAAAAATTTGATTTTATCATTTGCGATCCACCTTCTTCTTCATCAGATGGTGAAAAAAGAACTTCTGCCATAAAGGCTTACCGAGACCTGATTGCAAAAATGGATCAAGTCCTCAATCCTCAAGGGCGCTTAGTGCTTTTTCTCAATACTCACCAGGTGACGAACCAGAAATTTGAGAAGACAATTCAAGATAATCTCAAAGAACTCAGGCTCAATTATAAACTCGGAACTAGACTCTCACTTGGGCAAGACTGCCCTACTTTAAAAAATTTTCCAGAAGGTAGTTATCTTAAAGGCCTTTTACTAGAAAAAATATGATTGAGATTACAAATCTCTCCAAATCTTTCAAATCCCATAAAAAAGAGCCAGGCCTTAAGGGATCCCTAAAATCTCTTTTTAGACGTCAATCAGTCACTAAGATGGCCTTAAAATCCGTCAATCTTAGAATAAACCGAGGCGAAATTATTGGTCTTATTGGCGCTAATGGTGCGGGGAAAACCACTCTCGTAAAAATCTTAGCGGGAATTGTTCATCCCACTGAGGGATCGGCGACTGTTCTTGGCCACATTCCGTGGGAGCGACCTAATGAATACCGCCGACAAATGTCACTTATTATGGGTCAGAAAAATCAAGTGTGGTGGGATTTACCGGCACTCGATAGTTTTTTACTTTTAAAAGAGATCTATCAAATACCTCTTGATCAATACAAAAAGAATATAGAGTTTTTGGCAGAGACTCTTATGATTAAAGATCAACTTAAAACTCAGGTGAGAAAATTATCACTTGGCGAAAGAATGAAAATTGAGTTGATGGCCGCTTTACTTCATAACCCTCAAGTTATTTTTTTAGATGAACCGACCATTGGCCTAGACCTCTCAGCGCAAAAAGCAGTTCGACAATTTCTATCAGAGTATCAGAAAGAATTTTCTCCTATCACCATACTGACCTCTCACTATATGGAGGACATAAAAGAACTTTGTCCTCGAATTGCTGTCATGAAAGAAGGCGAAATTGTCTTTGATGGTCCTCTGAATCAGGTCCAGAAGATGCTCGGTGATCAAAAAGTTCTCACTGTCACTAGTGATAAGAGCATATTTAAACTCCATGTCCCCCGTGAAAGTCTTGCCTATGAGACTCAACAAATTTTTCAAAATCACAATGTGATAGATTTAAACATTCAAGATCCACCGATTGAGGAAATTATAGAATCCCTTATGAAGGGTGGCACCACCTCATGAAACTTTGGTGGAAAGATGTCATGGCCATGGAGTTCAGAAAGATCTTTGCTTATCGCTCAGACTTTTGGATTACCTTCCTAGGCCAGATATTTATTCAACTTCTTGTGACTGTTTCCCTTTGGCAAGCGATCTACCAGGGCAATGAAGTTAAAACGATGCAAGGTTATGGCCTAGAACAAATGGCCCTTTATTACCTTGTCGCTAATATCGGCATGCGTATTTTATGGGGTGAAAACATTGGTTTTATTTCCAGAGAAATTTATGAAGGTACATTTACTCGCTATCTTCTTTATCCCATCTCTTTTTTTCAATACAAGACTATCAGCTCCCTTAGCTATAGCCTCTTCTATTCAACGCAACTTCTTATTTTCTATTTTTTGTATCATCTCTTTTTTATAGAAGCTGGAATTTCGTATGGGGATTTATCTCATCTCTTTTCAGGAGTTTTCCTATTTCTCCTTTCTGCAATGCTCTTTTTACAGCTCGCATTCATGATTGAGCTCCTCGCTCTTTGGGTTGATAATGTTTGGACTCTTATGATCATGGTGAGGTTTTTTATCACTTTTTTTGGTGGAGGTTTCATCCCTCTTAAATTTCTCCCTAACTGGGCACAAGATCTCCTTCAGTGGACACCATTTCCCTATCTTATTGATTTGCCTGTGAGAACAATTCTAGGGCTCAGCACTCAAAATGAAATGCGAGAAGGTTTCTTTTTAATACTTTTTTGGATGGTCCTTCTATCAAGTTTTGTGAAAATCATTTGGTCTAAAGGACAAAAGCAATACACAGGGGTTGGAATATGAGGCGGTACTTTAGATTGTATCTCCATTTCCTCCAATTTTCTTTCTCGAAGGCCATGGAGTTTAGGCTCGACTTCTTTTTTAAAATCTTTATGGATATTGCTTACTATTCTGTGAATATTCTTTTTTTCAAAGTGATCTTTTTGCACACTCCATTACTAGGGGGATGGTCCCAGGAACAAATGATGATTTTTGTTTCAACCTATATTTTGATAGACGCAATTTGTATGACCGTTTTCTCGACCAACATGTGGTGGCTCCCCTATCACATCAATCGAGGAGACCTGGATTATCATTTAATACGACCGATATCCCCGTTATTCTTTCTTTCCTTGAAAGAATTTTCTGCCAACTCATTTGTGAATTTGCTGATGGCCCTCGCCATCTTTACTTATACAATTTCAAACTATCCTTATTCATATGAGGCCTTCGACCTCATTCTTCTCGCTGGGCTTATATTAAATGGGGCGCTTCTCTATTATTGCTGTCAGATGCTGATGATTCTTCCGGTGTTCTGGACTCAAAGTGCACGAGGTTTTATGGATCTTTTTTACAGCATTGGTATTGCGATGGAGAGACCAGATAAAATATTTACGGGTTGGAGACGTTTTATTTTTACTTTTATTGTACCCTTTTCACTCATAGCCTCTTTCCCTGCCAAACTATTTATTGAAAAATTTAACTGGCCCACCTTTCTCCATGTCATAGGTGTCAGTGGGCTCTTTTGGATGATCATGCTAAGTATTTGGAAAAAAGGATTGAAAACTTATTCGAGCGCTAGTTCTTAGAAAGCTTTTACTCTTCCAACTAAAATTTCCCAAAACATTTTAAAATCCCCAAGAAGACTATAAAGAGGATGCTTAAAGGTTGCTGGATTATTTTTTTCAAAAAAGAAATGCCCAGTCCAAGCGAAACCGTAACCAACAATGGGGATAAAGAGCAGAACAGAAAGAATACCCGTAAAGAAAAAAAGTAGGGCCAGAGCGATCACACCGCAAGTTCCAATAAAATGAAGTTTACGACAAACAAGATTTGAATGTTCTTTTAAATAAAATGGATAAAACTCTGCAAAATTCTTAAACTCCATCAACCTTCCTTTCCTTCATGATATAACGCAAGTCTACGTTTTCTCAAGATTTTTTAATTAGATTTCTACAGCACTTCTCAAGTTTTTACCCGAGCCTTCCGATAAACTATCATCAAAGGATAAGCGGACATGCCTTGGTTTTTATCATTATTCATTCTTTTTATAAGTCAGCTGACTAAAGCAGATGACTCTGGTTTTTTTTCAGCACCAGATCTCAGCCAATTTTCCTCTGAAATAAGCTGGAGCGATCCGGAATGGCCCCTCGAGCTTGTGCCCATTCAGCCTGAAACCTATACCAGAAATACAAACGCACGATTTTGCACTCGCCCCTTAGAAATGGTAGATACAGTTGTTATCCACCACTCTGAAACCTCACCATCCACAACTGCTGTTGAAATCAATAGCTACCACCTGGCGCGCGGGACAGCTGATGATCCCTGGTACATGATAGCCTATTCCTACGTCATCAACTCTCCCTATGCTAAAATGAAACTGCCAGAGACTAAGGTCACTGTAGGAAGACCCTTAGAAATTGTTGGTGCTCATGCAGGAAGTAAAGCTTTTGTCCCCATGGATAGCGAACAGCTTAAAATGTGGAGAGAGAATAAGATTCTTTGTGGAAAAGAAAATGAAGAGTTTAAATTAGACCCGGCGTTAGTTCAAAATGATACCATTAAGGCCAATGTGACAACTTTAGGAATTGTCATTAATGGAAACTATGCCCCTTTTTCTCAAGATAACCCTAATGGTTACTCCAGACGAAGCCCGCGTTATCCTACGAAACAAACTCAGGACCTCGTGGCAAGGCTATCCTGTCAACTTCAAAAAAAGTACCCAAGAATCAAAAATATCAAATGGCATAATTTTTATCACAGCACCACTTGTCCAGGTAATCTGAAAAATTACATCGGACAAATCATATCAATGGCCAAGGAGTATGGATGCACCTTCTATTAATTTTACTCCTCACTTTGAATATAAGCAGCACTCATGCCTCAGATGAAAAGACGATTAAAGAACTTTTTGATAAGTATGAGCGTGTGATGTCTGAGCACAAGACTGAACTCATAGATGACGTCTTCACGAAGAAGTTTATTCGAGAAAGTGGTGGTAAAGAAGAATTTATTGAAAAGATTAAAGAGCTTCCAAAAGCTAAAAAGAAAACGAAATTAAAAAGAATTTTAGAGAGATGGAAGAAATCAAAAATAGGAAATATGTTCATAGCGAAGGTCAAAAAAGACACTCACAATAGTAAGAATAGCGAACCGACTTCTTCAAACTTTGTTTTAATTGAAGAAGATGGAAAATTAAAAATTGATGGAACGGTTAGTGATGATGAATAAGAGCTTTATTGTCTTATTTTTCTTTATGATATCTTGTGGAAAACATGTGAATATTTCCAATCAAAAGCTACAAAGTAATTCCACTCTAAGCACCTCTTCATCGACTTTCCAGGAAGGAGTTTTGATTCGCGGAAAACCTGATAAAATTAAAATGAACAGCATTCTCTATACTGTCAGTGTTTACAGTTCTTATAATGCCCTTGAATTTGTCGCCTCAAAAAAACTTGATTCCCAAATTGATGTTAAATTTAAGGGCAAAGTCAAAAATAGCGAAATTATTCTGGAAACGATTCAAGCAAAATAAAAAAGGCTCCTTTCGGAGCCTTAAAAAATTAAGCTTTAACGATTCGATCTCTCCAGGCCACGATATCAGGCGCTAGATAATCATACTTCATCTGATCAATGGTATAAGCAGAGAACTCATAATCATGAGAGTGAGTCAGACACTCGGTCGGACATACAGTCGTACAAAGTCCACAGTAACAACAAAGGGCCGTATCAATTGTGAACTGATTTAGTTTCAATCGAATGGCCTGACCGTTACTGGTTTTTTTGATCTCCGTCCCCTCAGGTAATTTTTCAGAGGCGATATAGATACAATCTACTGGGCATGCCATAGCACATTGAGTACATGAAATACAGTTTAGGGTATCATTGAAAAGTCTCATACGAGCTCTTTCAGGAAGTACTTCTCTGACTTCTGGATACTCAATTGAAACTGGCTTTACCGCCCAAACATAACGAAAAGTAATCCACATCCCTTTGGCCGTTGTAGAAATACCATTCCATAGGTCAGCAAAATATTGTTTAAAACTTGATTCTGGGTGAACTTGTGTGCTCATCGGTCAACCTCTCCTAAGACGATATCAATTGATCCTATCGTTGCTACGAAGTCAGCAATCATCTGACCAGGAGCAACTCGAGGTAACATAGAAACGTGGGTAAAACACGGAGACTTCACTTTAAGTCTGTAGGGTGTTTTTTCATCGGCCTTCGCCACAAGATGGAAAGCCAACTCTCCACGCGGACATTCAGCTCTAACATAGACTTCACCGGCCGGAAGCTTCATCACTTTTGGAACCTTGCCCATGATAGGACCTGGCTCAAGTTTCTCAAGCACCTGACGAATAATTTTGATTGATTCACCAACTTCTTTCATACGAACAATATAGCGGTTCCAGCAGTCACCCACTTGACCGAGCTCTCCTGTTCCAACTGGTACATCAAAATCAAATTCATTATAGAGTGAGTATGGAGCATTCTTACGAAGGTCCCATTTCATACCAGCACCGCGAAGAACTGGGCCAGAAGCGCCGAAGTCTAAACAATCCTCTACGGTCATAACGCCAACATTGGCCGTACGCTGAACAAAGATTTTATTTAAGGAAACGAGTTCATGATATTTTTTGGCTTCTTCTTCCATCTCATCACAGAACTGCCCTACGCGAACGAGCTGGTCATCCGTCCAGTCATTCCATAGACCACCAATCCAGATGTAATTATAGAGAAGACGAGCACCAGAAACCTCTTCGAAAAGACGAAGAATTTTTTCACGGTAATCAAATGCATAAAGGAATGGAGTAAACGCCCCTAAATCAAGAGCATATGTACCGAAGGCCATCAAGTGAGAGGCAATTCGCTGAAGCTCTCCCGTTAGAATACGCAGAAGTTCAGCGCGACGAGGAACTTCTGTTCCCAACATCTTTTCAATCGCCATGGCATAAGTCCATTCCATGTTCATAGAAGCGAGATAGTCTAGGCGATCAACAAAAGGAATCACTCCCCGAAAATCTAGATTCTCAGCATGCTTCTCCATACAACGGTGGAGGTAACCAAGATGAGGTATGGCATGGGCCACGATTTCAGAGTCAGTCCAAATCTCTACCCTTAAAACTCCGTGAGTCGCAGGATGCTGAGGACCCATATTAAGGGTCAAAAGCTCAGATTTTAACTTTTCAGTTTCGGAATTAATGGTTGGCCTTTCAGGTTGGCCAATGTCCCAGCGGCTTTGCATATATTGATCCCTTCTTATTGAGCTTTGCTTTCTTGAGCTTTTTTAATCATATCCTGACGGACAATAAACTCTCGATCTTCCATATTCATTTTATTGTCAGGATATACATTCATTCCGAGGTATACCTTCTGAGCAACATAATCTTTACGCAGAGGATAGCCTTCCCAATCATCTGGGCAAAGCACTCGTCTCAAATCAGGATGATTATTAAATTTAATTCCAAACATGTCGTAGACTTCACGCTCTTGAAAATTCGCAGCCGCAAATAGTTTTACAATCGAATCAACAGCTGGATTCACGCGATCAGTGAGTTTAACTTTTAAAATTAAATCTCTCACCGCTTGAGGATCATAGTTTGTCAGCATGTAACAAACTTCCATGTGTTCCATATAATCCACACCGCTGATCACGTGAAGAGAATTAAAAGACACTTCTTTATTCGTTTTCAAAAACTCAACAACTTTATAAATGTGACTCGCTTCTACCGTGATGCTTGAATCAGATTTTGTATCAGCAGCGATGTAAGCGACTGCCTGAGCACCAGAGACGTTACGATTAATGAGATCCGCTAATTCCTTATGCATTTTTCACCCACTTCGTACGAAGGATTCTTTCATTGGCAATTTTCTTTTGAAGCGTCATCACACCTTCAATAAGAGCTTCAGGACGTGGAGGACAACCTGGCACATAAACATCTACAGGCACGATCTCATCAACACCCTTTAAGACGTGATAACCATATTGCCAATAAGGTCCACCCTTATTCGCACAAGATCCCATAGAGATCACATATTTTGGCTCTGCCATTTGCTCATAAAGCACTTTCACACGAGTCGCCATCTTCATGGTTACAGTCCCTGCAACAATCATGAGATCAGCTCTACGTGGAGTGGCCATAAAAGCTCCACAACCAAATCTTTCTAAATCATATTTAGCAGCTCCAGTGGCCATCATTTCGATCGCACAACAGGCCAGACCAAAAGTCATAGGCCAAAGAGAATTTTTTCTTCCCCAGTTTAAAAAATCATCTAGGGTCGTGAGCACAACGCCGTCTTGCATGGAAAACTCCAGTTCACAAATGAAATAATCTACTCTTAGTTTTACCGCTAGAGGCTTGAATTTTCAATCATTTCCAAACGAATTCAGGACTTGTCTTAATTATTTTTCTAAACAACGGCTGCTGTAGGACTGTTGGAATTTGAGCTGACTGTTTGAAGTAGAGGCAGGACCACGTCTAGGGCCTTGCTGCATATAGGCAAGACGTTTCTTATCATTCTCACAAACTTTAGAAAGGACGAGCTCATACTCCATTAATGCTGCAAGGGGATAAGGCACACCATAGGCGGAGGAAATAAAATTTATTTTATCAGATTTAAGATCTTGAAAATCATCTGCAATAGAGCGTTTTTTAAGTTGCCCATGAAAACGATCATAGTAAGGGCCAACATGATAAAAAAGTTCCACAGCTTTAGTATAAGACAAATCCCCTCGGAGATTTTCTATCCTCTGACAATGAGATCTGGATTGAACGCGACTTGAAAAAAGTTCCTTTAAAACCCGACATTCAGTCATGAAGGCCTGAACTTCTCCCCCCTGTCCTTCGATAGTCCCTTTGATAAAATCCTTGGCATTGAAACTTTCAGCATAGGGATTAAAACTTTCTCGGTAAACATAATGAGTTAACTCATGAGCAAGATCCAAAAGCGCATCATCCCAGGCCAGATGCCGACTTATGTAAACCACTGAGCGTGACTCGTAGATCACATGATCAGGTGAATGCGGTGAGAATTTTCTTACGAGAGTGGTATCAGTCAGAGATGAGTCACCCACCTTGACCACATCACTCAATAATTGACCTGTTTGAGCGGCTTTAAATTGAGCTTCTTTCAGGAGTCGTTCTCCACTTTTTGAGCGAGATAAAAGATCGAATAGCTTTTTAAAATTGACTTCCTCAGATGAGGTAAAACTCATCCATGATCCCGACTGAGTTGATTGCCCCTCGACATGAATGGTTTTCTCCACCAAGGCCAGGAGATTAAGGGAATATGAAAGTAGAAAAATGAAGACAAAGTGTTTCATCCTCAAGCTCTTCGGCAAAGAGGATGAATACTTCAGCTAAAAATGACGCTAGAGCGAGATAAATTTTAAATGATGAATCGTCTTTCCGGACTCTTTTACTTGGATACTGCCCAGGTTTTTCAACGGAGGATCTTTTACCCCTCTTGGTAACACCCCTACTTGATAAACTCCAGGCGCCAGGGTTAGTTCACTCATTCTGAAAGTTTTTGGTAAAGTTGTCCAATGCCGTACATCAGCTTTTTCAAAGGCTGCAATTCCCTTAGATGAAGCAATATATGTCGCCATGGCCATGGATTTGGCGAGGAAATCACCTTTAGGTTTTAAATTTTGATAGACCTGCATGGCTGCGACGATGGCCACGATATGCTTAACTGCCACTCGCGTACCTGTTTTTACATAATGAGCTACAATATCTTCCTCTAAAACCAGTCGCGCAACGGATCCATTCTCTGAAACGATGGCCAGTGGTCCCTGTTGAACAATTTGCCCTTGAGCATCCTTAACCACAAAATCTAAATCTTGAACCGCTGGAACATTTTCAATCGCCGGTAGCTCAAAAGAAATAGCCGCTTCTTGAACGGCCAGCCTGGTCACATCATGAGCAAAAATAAATCCACCCGTAGTCTCAAAATTTTCTGGCCGCATGCCCAGGGTGTTCATGGCAAAAGCTGTCACAATTTCTGCTCCAACGGTTGCAATAAAAGCTTTCGCACCAGGATTTTCCACAGATTCAACGGCCCCTTTAATACCAAAATTAAAAGGCTTTCCGACTTTTTGAGGGATCAATCCCTCCTCAAGGATAATAACAACATTAGTTTTTGATCCATTTATTTTTTTTAGGATATCTTCTGAAGGTGCAAGTTCCTTAACTCTTTGAGAGAATTCCTGAGAACGGATTTCTTTAGTAAGACTAAGAAATTTAAAAACAATAAAATTTTTCAGATCATCTCTGGCCACTGTTGGCGCATAAAGATGGGAATCAGGCTTGCCCCCTTTCGCAATAACGTCTTCATAAGACTTGATGTAGTCAGAAGCTTTTGAATTAAAGACCTCTAAAGCTCCTCCCATCGTTTCCAGAATCCCCAAAGCATCTCTATAAAGTTGAAGAGCAATCTGTTTATCGTTTCTGATCTCACTCACTTCATGAATTTGAGCACCAAAAACTTTGAGCATTAAGTCTGTCTGATAAATAGTTTTAGGAGCGGCACTTCGCTTGAGTTCAGCAAAATAAGAATCCCAGGCAAGAATAGTGGCACGGGCCGACTGGAGGTTTTGATTATTTTTTTCTTTTAAATAAAGCTGATAGTAGGCCTTGGCCAAAAAATAATGAGCATAAGATCTCTCATAATTAGCACCATAAAAAACATCCGAGGCATCATTAATGAGAAAGCTCGTCGCTTTGGCAGATATTTTTTTTGTATAGAGTTGATCAATCATTTCAAGCGCAGATTGAAACTGAGTAATCGCCGTTTTTTCATCTCCCTGAGTCAGGGATAGGGTTCCGGTTTCTAAAAGCCACAAGAGCTGGCTTTTTTTATCTTTTTTAAGTTCACTCTTTTGAAGGGCTTCAGCTGCTTGACTGAATTCTCCGGCCCCATAATGGTCCCGGTAAACCTTCATCTGATCTTTCATCTTGGAGGCACAGGCCCCCAAGAGGAAAAGACTTAAAAGGATAGTGAGATTAAAACTTCTTACCATGAAGTGGCATTTTTCTCTGAGTATTTATTGATTTTGGCGCGAGTTCTTAAAAATTCAGTCGCCGTTTCAATATCAGTTAAACGAATATTTACTGAATACTCTTTTAAAGTCTTACCAGATCTTTTTTCAGGCTTCATATAAATACTTCCAAAGATCATGACATCAGCACCAGTTTGCTTGCCAATTTTCTTTGCTGTGGCAGGATCAACCATACCATCATTTTGGTAAGTGATTTCTCCTAATATTTTTTCACGAGCAGCCTGATCAACGAGCTTAAAATCTCCAGACATAGAGAGTTCATTTAAAAGTTCATCGTTAAGATCATTAATAGGGAAATACGCTTCAGCTGTTTGATTTTGAACTTCGGCTACAAATATTTTAGGACGACCATGCTTGGTTTTCATCTCAGAAAAACCAGGATGGGCCTTCATCTGTTTTAAAATATCAGCAACTACTTGGGCTGTATCAGCGGCAATCCAGTTATCAGTAATTGTGAGACCTTTCTCATCAGACTCATTAGCATCAACTCTTTTGGCCTTAAAGCTTCCGCAAGATGAGGCCAACATACCAAGTGCTAGAACAGAAATAATAAACTTCATAGATACTCCTTAAACTTCGCCTTTACGGGCCTTAACAAAATCTTCATCAATTTTTTCTAGTGCTTTTTTTACATTCTCTTTTGTCTCAGGATCGTCAGCTTTGCTCACGATATCTTCTGAAGCCTTATCGATGGCAGCCTTCAAACGAGAAACTTCCATTCTGACAAGTTTAGCGCAAGTAAAGCCAACGTAATCTTTCTTGGCCCCTAACTTTTGAAGATAGTTTCTTTTTTCCCAGTATTCTTTAACCGGTGCAATTCCGTGTAAAAGGGCCTGAACTCTTTCCGCCAAAGTATTAGAAACAAATTCTCTCATGGCTTGAGTTTTAGGGTTATTGGCATCAATGGAGGCAGCCCCCTCTTCTGAAGCAGCAAGAGACTTTTGAATAAAAGTGGTAATTTCTCCAGCAACCGCTGCACTCACGTTTGCTTTAGCGAGGTTACAGGCAATTTCACGATTAACTTTTGGTTCAGTTTCAAAGGCAAAATAGCGATACTTAGCAGTATCCATATTTTCTTGCTCAACCCAAACCATTGCATCTTCAATCCAACCTGGGCGATTAGTAGAAGAAGCATCTCTGACTTCGTAATCACGAGAGATCGTTGCAGAGTTGTCCACATCCTTCACTTTCTTTTTGCTGGAACAAGCAGTCCCTAGAAGTGAAACAGCTAAGAGACTGATTAATAATTTTGACATGAGCGCTCCTTTTCTCAATCCAAATCTAAGTCGGATAAGTGTTCTTCAACATATTCTAAAAAAATATTTTTAATTTTTAAAAGTGCATCGGCCTGACTCCGGCCTGTTACAGTCTCAGCTTTGCTGATCGTTCTTTTCTTTTCACCGGCTTCATAACTAGAAAGACTTAGAGTGAAAGTGTGCTTTTCAAAACCATTCACATTGAGAAACTCTTTGATGCCATCAACTTGAAGCGAAACACCTCGGGAGGCATCACCTTTAACAATTTTAAAACCGGCCTCAGATAATAATTCTTCTAGTTTTTCGACAAGCCAGTCTGGGGACTGCCCCACTTTAAAAAATATTCTCTCCATCGCTGGACGAGATTCCTTCCATTTCGTGATTTGCTCCCAGGTCACAGGCGAAGTTTTTGCAAGGGAGGAGACAATCGAGTATCGCTCACCGAGGCGCTCTCTTTCGAAAAAGAGCTTCACAATTCTGCGAAGGTTCGTTCGCTGTTTTTTTTGCCATAAAACCGTCATCTCTTGATCAAGTTTATCAAGACGGTGACCTAGTAGTTCTGAAGCTTTTGTACGATCAAGTACGGCGAGGGCAAAATTAAGACCTTTCTTTTTAAAGCGCTTTTTAATCTCTACGCCCTCAAGGATTTGATCAATGGATTCAGAAACAGATTTTTGTACCTCTTCTTTGACTTGACCTTGCCAAGGAAACACCTGTGAAGAGGTCATTGTTGATTGAAGGTCACTTTTAATTTTAACCTCGAAAATACTCCCTAGCTGGGCCTTGGCATTTGCTTCTGCTTCTCCTAGAGTTCTCCCCTCAGCACTGGTGCAAAACTCTCGTCCTTGGTCACATAAATCGTAGGGAGAATAGACCCAGCTTGGGGCCTCAGTATCCGTGTCCGACAGGCCCGGCTTCTGAGGGCCTAACAGGGTACAACTACTCATTATAAGAAGGATGAAAAGGATATTCATTTTGCGAAAAATTTTGAACCTCTTACCTACTAAAGTCAATTAAACTTGCGAAATGACACGGAGCTCTTAACTTTAACTCAATCTTAACCTTCCTCTTTAGTAAGGTTCTGCTATAAAAAAGATCTATGAAAAAAACTCAAATATTAGTGATTGAGGATGAGCAAGACATCCGCGACTTAATATCCTTTCAACTTAAATCAGAAGGCCATGAAGTCCTCTCTGCTGAAAGTGCTGACAAGGCGGTTACTTTTCTTGAGCGTGGCGAAGACATAGATTTGTTTTTAGTCGATTGGATGCTACCAGGATCCATGAGTGGTCTAGAATTTACTAAAAAAATAAGAACACAATCTCGCTTTGATCACATCCCAGTGATCATGATTACCGCCCTCACTCAGGCGGAAAATATTGTAGCAGGGCTAGATGCAGGGGCCGATGACTATATCACTAAACCCTTTGACCTCAATGTCTTGCAAGCCAGAGTTCGCGTTCAATTGAGAAATGTTCAAAATCCAATCTCACAAGATTCAAACATATTGGATTTTAATATTCTAAAGATAGAAAGTTTAAAGTGCCGAGTTTGGGTTGAAAAAGAAGAAATCACCCTCACTTCAACAGAATTCAAAATTTTACTTTTACTTGCTCAAAAACCTGGGCATGTCTATACCAGAGACCAATTCATCAACAGTATCCAAGGTGATAATATTTTTGTCACAGGTAGAACCATTGACACTCACATTGCAGGACTAAGAAAAAAAAT
>CANEVK010000021.1 GCA_947442115.1 Bacteriovoracaceae bacterium
TAATAGGATAATGAGGGAAGTGAAAAAGGTGATTAAAACAAATACATAATCCCTCATGAATTTTTGGCAAAAAATCCTTATCCCAAGAAAAACAAACAACAAGATTGGCGCGTAAATAAAAAAACTAAACCTCATGGATAAAAAATAATCAAATAACCTTAAAGGAACAAAAGAGGCGGAGAACGAAATAAATCCAGGATCCTCTGGAAGTAGTTTCGCTTCTTTCATAAATGAACCGAACTGAAGTTTATTGGCCATGAGGACTAGGGACAAGATAATAAAAAAAGACAATAAGGAATAAACAATTGATCTCTTACCAATGCTTTCTCTGTAATAAATTAAGTAAACAAACAAGGGTAGATAGACACAAAAATAGAAATCTTTTACGAGAACAAGAAGACCCAAGAAGAATAAAGACAAATAAAGGAATTTAGGATTCTTGGAATCAAGAAAATCAATGAAAGATTTAAAAAAAACTAAGAATAAAAAAACCTGAAAGATCTCATAACTCTGCGCTCTCAAATAATTCAATAAATAAGTAGAATACATAACACTTAAAACAAAAATAATTTTTGAGTAAAATAAAGATGAGTATTTTGACAAAATCTGAAAAAGATAAAAAAAGATGCCTAGTGAAATTAGGATATTGAAAATATTGTGATTAAAGATACTCCCAATCGTTAAACCTAAATAATTACTCGTCTGATTAAAATATTCAGGCACAGCAAACAAAAGTGTGACAAAAAAACCCCACCTATTAAAGTACTTGTTCTTTTCTTGATTCAGATGGAAATATTGCCCATCATTTTTAAGTAATCCCTTATCAATTGGGAATTTATTAATATCAATACCGAAATCATGATTTTTAATAAGATTAATCGCTGAAAGTTTGATTGAAGCGGAATCTCCTCGGTAAAATTCACGTGGCATCATCAAAAAATTGAGCAGACCTGTTAAAATTAAAAAAATGAATAGCTTATAAGACTTTTGAAAGGTTTGGAGCATACTTTTTGAAATCAAATTGAAGAAACAGGAGGGATGATTAAATCATCCCTCCGAAATCAAAATTAACGGAACATTGGTGCAAGAGGAATGGGAGCGATAACTGGATAAGTTTTAAATGACTTCATCCCAGCTGGCTTATCATTAACCTGAAGCTTAGAGCGATCAATTGCTTCTTTAACCGACATTGTTGAAGACATTTGGGCCGCAACAACGGCTCTTTCAAGATTAACAATCCCACCAGTTAATACTTTCTCAGCTAAAAAGTTCTTAAGATCAACTGTTCCCATAAGAATCTTTTTAATTTCGACTGGTTTTAACTTTGGATTGGCCTCTTTAATTTTTGCAGCAACATTGGCCACAAAAGGAGCGGCTTGAGATGTTCCAGAAACTTTTAAGTAATCATTTCCTGGGATCGCTGAATCAATAAGCATTCCTGGAGCTGCGATATCAACCATTTTTGTTCCAAAGTTTGAAAATGGAGCAAAAAATTCATTTTTATAAGTCGCACCGACAGTAATCACGTTATCAGCTTTGATATTTGCTGGAGAAGTTCCAAACTCATCATTCGAAAGTCCGTCATTACCGGCAGCGAATACAAAAAGTGTATCAGGCGCAGCTGTTACGAATTTTTGACCTTCAGTGAGAAGAGAATTGATGAAAAGTTTTGCTGCACGATTAGAATCTTCTTCTGTTGGCTTTTTGAAGAAAACTAAACGGTAAGCATTATCTGAAATCATTTTTGCTTGCTTAAAGCCAGTCCCAAATGAGCCGTTGGCCACATCTGCTTTATGGAAAGCGGCGAATTTAGCAATATCTGTCAAAAGCTTCATTTGCTGAGAAGCAAGTGCAAGAAAAGCTTTCTCAAGAAGTTGCCATCTATCAGCTGTCATTGATTTATTATTTTGAAGGCCTTCAAAGAATGGCTTCACTTCTGTTGGAATAAGCTTAATGCCCATAGCTTCATTCTTCGAGTCACGAATTGAAATTCCTGCTACGTGGGTTCCATGAACAAAATTACCAAACTTACCCATCTCTTTGATGAAATTTGCATCTTTAACTTTTTCTCTCATCCAAGTGATCTCAGTTTCAGTCGCCTGACCTAAGAAGTACTTGCCTTGAATATCGAAATATTTCTTACAATCAGCTGAAAAAGTCCCGAGATATTTATAATCGATGATCTTGCCATTTTGCTCCGCAAAATTCCAGCCATGAACATCATCTTGATAACCATTTCCATCTTCATCACGGTTATCTTCAATTTCATTAGAATTAGTCCAAAGATTTGGAGTAATCATTTCATGCTTGTAATCAAGACCAGAGTCAATAACAGCAATTTTAGCTGCATGTGCAGTAGACAATACAGCAAGAGTGGCGAGGGCCAAAGGTAATTTCATAAGATCTCCTTCCATGACAATTAAGTGGGTTGATTGTCTCTAAAACTCAAAGGTGTCGTCAAAGGGAATAAAATAAAAAACCCCTCAAGTGAGGGGTTTGTAAGAGAAAATGATAAAAGATTTATAAAAATTACAGGCCTGAGACATTCCTAATGTAAGTAACATCCTCACCACGGCATCCATCGGCCGGACATACATTAGAAACTTGGCATCCAAGCGCCGAATTCAGAACATAGTCTGTTTCACCACGAACGAGGATCCCCTCAACTTCTTCTGTTTCAACATTGAAAACAGCAGACCCAGAGTTTCCACCATAGGTATCAAGGTTTGCCACAAAAAACTTGCCCTGAAGAGAGCGTACATTAGCTCCATCGGCTATTTTTGTTGGAAGACCAGTCGGGTGACCAATAACGACCAATGAAGCCCCTTTCTCAATCTTGCCAGACTTTCTTAACTTTAGTGGCTGACGATCCAAGACCTTGCGATCCAATTCAATAAAGGCGTAGTCATCTTTTGTCACACTATCAAGAGAGCGAGAAATAATTTTTTTACAAGAATACACAGAAGTTTTTGGAACATTAACTGAAGACTGTTCAGAAAAATCAACACGGTAGTCAAAAACCCATTTAAAATTCATACAGTCCGCTTCGGATCTAATACAATGTCCGGCCGTAACGATCTTATCTTCAGCAACTAAAAATCCTGAACAATTAGCAGCAGAAATTTGTTGAGAAAATCTTTCTTTTGAACAAATCCCTCTCTGCTGAAGAGTGGAGGCGGTGATTTCGATTTCATTATTAGTGAGCAGTTTAAGATTGCTCCCTTTAATCATTGCCGCAGTTGACTTGGATAATTCAATAAAAGAGGCATTAGATGATTCAAAAACATCCTTACGATTATCCTCACCATAAATCACATCTACCTGATTAGATCCGGCCATCAAAGAACCGCAGAGAAAGAGAATTGCAACGGGAATTAGTTTGTGGGTCATTTTCATCGGAAATCCTTTTCCAAAAAGTGAAAATAGTAAAAGAAACTCAATAGGATTGTTTCAAAAACAGATGAGATCCGTAAACTTAAAGTTTCTTACAAATTTTGTTCAGAAATAGAAATGTTACGGCCTAATTCAATAGCTGCAAAACGCCAAACCCGACCATCGGGATCAAGTAGTCGACATAAATCATCTGCAACATCTAACAAGAGAAAGCGTGAAGGTCCTTTACGGTAGTAAAAAAAAGAGACCTTGTGCTTAAGGGCCTCATACTCTAGAGCACTAAGAGAAAACTCAATACAGCTTGTCGCCTGATTACCTTGAACTGGAGCTTTTTTAATTTCAAGCCATGTTTGATTCAAATCTAAGCGCATGGATATATCTGTCAATTCTTGAAGCTCGAGCTCTAAGACCTCAGTTAAAAAACTAAGGTAATCCTCGAAATAAAGTGTTTCTAAACTTAGTCCACAAAGCTTCATAAAAGTCATTTTAGCTATCTTAAATGAAGTGTGAAAAGAAAAATATTAGGCGCGAGTCAGTTTTAATATAAAGGTCGTCTGGGGTGAAGAAGAATCAAACACCAGTGACCCTCCCATCTCTTCCATCAGGCCCTTAGCGAGATAAAGACTTAAACCAGCAGCATCTGGGCGAGTTGAATTAAAAGGTGAAAAAAGATTTTTTTGAACTTCCGGATTAAGTCCCCTTCCAGAATCTCTCACTTTAATCAAGACGTGATCATCCACAAAATCAAAGTTGATCCAGACATTTCTTTGATCCTCTGGAAGTTTAGTGAGTTCCTCAAGACAATTAAATATCAGTGACATGAGCGTAAAGCTTACAGTGCTGTAATTAGCGACAACATTGAGATCTTCGGGTATGTCTTGAATCTCAAGCTGGAGAAGTGACTTTCTCATTTTTTCAGTACACAAACTCAAGACTTCTTCGAAGATTATCTTTAAACTTTGATTTGTTATTTCACTCTGCTTGGCCGCCTTAGAAACTTTTCTCATGGCCTCAATGATCTTAGAAACTCTTTGGGCCATTTCATTAATTTTTGAAATTGATTTTGTAAGCATCGCCGGGTCAACAGGACCTTCTTGAATTTGACTTAGTAGAATTTCCGCTCTCCCAATAATTACAGCGATGGGATTATTAACTTCATGAGCGATCCCTGGCGCCATATCGCCTAAAAGGGCCAGCTTTGACATCTTAATCATGGCCTCTTTTAAAGCATCCTGCTCACTCTTCATCCCTAAACCTTCTTCGCTCTTTCTTCTACTAACCATTTAGTTGTATCTTCTAATCGATTAGAAACTGTTTCAAAAAGTATCTTAAACCACTTGGGTTGGGCGGCAAAATGAGACTCAAACTTTTCTTTGGGAATGGTAATAACTAAACTTTCTTCTAAGGCGACAGCAGATGCGGAACGTCGTTTATGAAGAAGAACACCCACTTCCCCAATCATTTCTCCGGCCTTGATGGTAGTAATCAGAATCTCTTCCCCACTTTCACTTTTTTTCACAATTTTAAGACATCCCTCTTTAACAAAAAAAAGATCCGTACTCAAATCTCCCTCTTTCATCAAATACTCACCTGGCTTAAGACTCAAAAGATTACCAGTGGCCGCTTGAGCATCAGTCTTTTTCTCAAGCAAGCCCATGACCTTTTCCATCACTTGCTTGGGCGTAAATGGTTTACTTAAGACTTCAATATGACCCAACACCTCAAGCTCAACTCGATAGTCCTCTATGGCCGCACTAATAAGAATGATAGGCGTCGGTTTCATCGAAGCGCCCGCCTTCATCATTTTCTGAGCTTCAGTTGCCTGAATGTACTGAACAAACTTAATACCATCTTTTTTAGGCATTTTTATGTCTGTCAAAATGATATCAAACATTTCATTGCTAAATTTAAATGTGGCATCTAACCCATCACAGGCCGTAATAACTTTAAAATTTGCTGCTTCGAAAATATCAGTTAAAACTTCCAGTAAATCTTTATCATCATCTACAATAAGAGCTTTATATTTTGGTTTTTTAGGGACTTCCATAACGATTCCTTTTAAGAAATTTTAAACCACTTTCTGATTTGGACCCAGAGAAACATCAATTTAAATGAGTTCTGGCCTATGACTTCGGACCCACAGCTCACCTTCGAAGCCTGAAAGTGCTTTTTCGAGAACAACCTGATGGATATCATCAAGTTTTTCATTTTCAGACGTTCCAAATTTTTTTCGCAAGAATGACTTTCGAGAGAAACCCAACAACCATCGATCGTGTCCAACTTGGCGAGCTAGCTCTCCAAAATGATCTATAATCCACCAATTTTGCTCATATGTTTTAGAAAAACCTAAGCAAGGGTCAAAGATAATTTGAGGATGTTTTTTTTGAATAAAATAATCCATCAATTCAAGTTCTGGCCGACAATGATCCATGTGCCTTCCTGCAAGGCTTCTTTGAGGGGCCAGGTTATGGCAAAAAACATAGTCATGACCAGATTTTAGAAACTCTTGAACATACTCATCAAACTTTCCTGAGACATCATTCCAGATGAGTTTTTGAGAAAGCTTATGATCCTTAAAGTACTTTAAAATTTCAAAAATCGTCTCTGGATGATAGCTATCAACACTGAGAGTGGTTTTAATCTCTTTAAAATGGGGCAGGACTAATTGCCACCTCTGCCACTCTGTTTGAAAATCAATAGAGGAATTCATGGGGGCGGTAGACTCGGCCCCAATATCAATGACTTCAAATTGACTGAGAAATTGTAATCTAGATTGAATTTGATCGGGGTTAAAAAATTCTCCCCCATCAGAAAAAGAATTGGGGGTCACATTAAGGACCCCCATTCTAAAAAGTTTCATTTAAGCTGGAGAAGGTTTTCCAGCAGCAAAGACAGGATTTGCACCAGTCGCAGCAGAATCCGCAACAACAGATTCAGAAGGCTTCTTAGACATCACTGGCTGACCAATGTCTTTACCAGCAACAAGATCCTTAATCTGTTCAGCATCTAGAGTTTCCCAGGCCACAAGACCTAAGGCCACACGATGGAGGGCCTCTATATTTTCATTGAGAATTTTTTTCGAAATTTCATAATTGGTATGAACAAGATTAGCAATTTCCATATCTATTTTGCGGCTTGTTTCATCAGAGAATGAAACACTCTCCCCACCATAAACCATTCCACCATTTTGTTTTGTATAATTAATAGGTCCAAGTTTTTCACTCATTCCCCAATTACAAACCATACTGCGAGCGAGATCAGTGGCGCGTTCAATATCATTTGATGCACCATTGGTCATTTCACCGTAAATGATCTCCTCTGCAACTCGACCACCCATTAAAAATGAAATGAAGTTCTCACCCTTTTCTTTTGAAAGATTAAGCATGTCTTCATTAGGTAAAGTTTGAGTCACACCTAAGGCTTGACCACGAGGAATAATTGAAACTTTATGAATAGGGTCTGTATGAGGAAGGTTCATCCCAACCAGAGTATGTCCTGCTTCATGGTAAGCTGTGAGTTTCTTTTCTTTCTCAGAAATCATCATGGATTTACGAGCAACACCCATGAGGACCTTATCTTTAGCATTTTCAAAATCAATCATCCCAAGAGCTTTCTTGCCATCACGCGCGGCCAAAAGAGCAGCTTCATTTACGAGGTTAGCAAGATCTGCCCCAGTAAATCCAGGGGTCCCTTTGGCAATAACTTCTAAATCAATATCTGTAGTCAAAGGAGTCTTACGAGTATGAACTTTAAGAATCTGATGACGTCCACGAACATCTGGTCGGCCAACAGTCACGCGACGATCAAAACGACCTGGACGAAGGAGTGCCGGATCTAAAACATCAATACGGTTTGTGGCCGCCATGATAATGACACCATCATTGCCCTCAAATCCATCCATCTCAACGAGAAGTTGGTTAAGTGTTTGCTCGCGCTCATCATGACCACCACCCATTCCAGCACCACGGTGACGTCCAACAGCATCAATCTCATCAATAAAGATAATACATGGAGCGTGTTTCTTACCTTGTTCAAATAGATCTCGAACCCGGCTTGCACCGACACCCACGAACATTTCCACAAAATCAGAACCAGAAATTGAAAAGAAGGGAACTCCTGCTTCACCGGCCACCGCACGAGCAAGCAAAGTTTTACCGGTCCCTGGAGGACCTACAAGTAGACATCCCTTAGGAATCTTACCCCCGAGAGTGGTGTATTTTTTTGGATCTTTTAAAAAGTCCACGATCTCTACCAGCTCTTCTTTAGCTTCCTCGACACCGGCCACATCAACAAATGTCATTCGCTTGTCATTCTCAGTTAACATCTTTGCACGGGCCTTGCCAAAACTCATGGCCTTCCCGCCACCTGACTGTAATTGACGTAAGAAGAAAAAGAAAAACAAGAAAAGAAGAATCATTGGCAACCAGTTAATCAGTAAAGTTGCTAAGAAGCCCTGCTTCTCTTCTTTTTTATAATTAGGGACAATGCCAGCTGTTTTGAGAATGCGGAAAGTTTCATCACCAGTGTTACCAGTCAATTCAAAGTAAGTCCCATTTTCATAGCCCTCTTTGAATTTTCCCTGAATAGCATTTTCACCTTGGAAAGTGACCTCTTTCACATTCCCGGCCTCAACCGCTGTGATGAAGTTAGAAAAATTAATTTGTTTGGCTTGAATATTTTTTTGCTCTAGGACTTTCATCACAAAGGCCATGATTAAAATAACCACAATCCAAAGAATGAGAGTTTTTTGTTGTTTACGCATAAGAAACCTTTTCTAAGTGAATAAGCTGCCGAAAATCAACAGCATAAGAATTATACGAAAGGACACTACTCTTGGGAAGCAAAGAGATTAGACAAAGTCCAAAGAGGCAACAGCCTGAGTGTTTTAGGCAGTTTTGTTTTTTTTCTTTCCCACGTTGATATGCATTTTAAGCAAGAAACAAAGCGGATTCCTCTTGATTGACAGAATCTAGAGACTTCAGGAAACACCGAATCATTCACTGAGGAATTAAGTGTCTTATTAAGACTTTTATTTTCTAAAACCAGAACAAGGCCGGGCATATTCAGCATTGCGTCCGGCATACTCAATAAATTTTTCCAAGATTGTTTGAGATCACTTAGAGTCATTAAAGGTAGTTCAAGATGGTTAAAATCTTTTATTTCCGACAAAGTCTCTGCAATTGCTGAATCGTAGTTTTTTAATTTTTGGCGGTAAATCATTAAGAGTTCAAAACTAAAATAGGCTTGAGTCCCCCCACTAAAATGAAAGGGGCCTTTTTTCCCGTTATCAATAGCCTTCATCATTTTTAAAACTTGATGAGCAATCTTACCACGATCCTCATTGGAAAATTGATGAAGGAGTTCTTGAACTTGAAATGCTGAAAATTGATCTCCAGCTATTAAAGCTCCATTTTTAAAAACAAAAAGGTCGTGACCAATGATCCTTTGGGTAATGCTTAAATTCAGGATGGCCGCCATGTGATTTGAATAATTCACATAATGCTTTAGATACTGGGGATATCTCTTTTGTATGAGAGGAACAATATCATTGCGCAGGAAATTTCGATCAAAACGGCGATCAAGGTTTGTTGGATCATCCAAAAAAGGAATATGGGATAATTTTGCTAAGTGCTTTATTTGTTTTTTGGTCACGCACAGAAAGGGTCTAACTATTTTATAATTTTTAACTGGAATCCCGAGGCATGACTTGGGCTGACTTGATCGGTATCTTTGCATGATACTCCACTCATAAGAATCATCAATATGGTGACCTTGCCACAAAAGCTCTTGCTCCTTTAAATTCTCTAGTAAAAGCTTTCGACGTAAAACTCTTGCCCTTTTTTCAAAATTGCCATCAAGATCTTGCAGCCCGTGAGCATGGAGAATAGTGAAAGGAATGTCATTCTCTGAACAAAAATTTTTGACGAGATTGGCCTCTTCATCTTGGCCAGGTCGCGTATGGTGATGAATAAAAACTGAACGAATGGGGCCTATTTTATTTTGCAAATAAAGTTGATGAGCGACCCAGAGAAGGGCCATGGAATCAACCCCCCCAGAAACAGCAATACAATGACTCTCTTCAAGCTCTTGGCAGCTTGAAATATTTTTCAAGAACTCAAAAGTATGGTTAATGAAAAGCCGCTTATAAGAAAGTCCTGAGAGTTTTTTCATAGCTAAATACCGTATAATACAGCGAAATTGATATTGACGGGTTGAAGTCTGTTCATTAGTATGACTCTACTTTTTTTGTATTGTGGCAACGTAGCTCAGTTGGTGAGAGCACAGCATTCATAACGCTGGGGTCGGCGGTTCAACTCCGCCCGTTGCTACCAATTATTATACTTTATCTCCCCCAATTGAACCTTCTCATTTCCTAAGTCCTTAAGATTTATTTAGATTTGCTCTAAATACCATGTCCCAAAAATGCCCATGACTTAGACAATTGCCCTTTAATTGACAGTCTATTGACTCATAACCTCCTGAATAATCATAAAATGTTTTTGTCATCAAATTTGCAAGACCTAGACTGGCCCGTTATGGCGTTTGCAACTGCTAGTGTAGTTTTTACAGACTTACAGCATTAATAATGCGAAGCGTCAGTAAGCTGGATAAAATCTGAATACTTTTGAATTTTTGGCAAAAATAATGTGAGGTTTGCGTGATTAAAGTTAAAAGTCGCAAAAAGCTACCGGCCTATAACCCTAATCAGGGCTTCATAGGCCAGGTTAAAGTGGATGTTGCCAACTATATTTTCTCATCGAAGCGACAACGCTCACCCTACCCTCATTCCAAAGCTCTGGTAAAAAATCTTCTCAAGAGATCAGTTGCAGAACATTTAAAGGAATCTAAGAATTTAACAAAATTTATCCGTAAACGCGATCTCACGTTTCAAAAATCAGATGATCAGGGTAACTACAAGATTTTTACAGTTCCTTGTACAACAACCATCGTTCCCCTTCAAAAGTCGATGTTTAATCAGATTGAAAAAGCTGCCCAGGGGCTTATCGTCTCTTTAAGATGTGTGATTCAAGATATCTACGGGTCAAAATCAATTAAGGATTCAGGCTTCGTCAAATCACTACCTCTTGAAATTAGAAAAATATTTATCGATGCGATCAAGGATTCTCCGAATTATTTCCCTCAACTTCATCACCCTAATATGAAGAAGTATCCTTTCTTTGATAATGTAGGGCTGGATCTGGTTTTGATTGAAGACTACCTTGAGCAGTCGAAGAATTTTGAAGAAATTTTAAAATCAAAGAAGACTGACAAGCTTCCGCAGCTGCCTTTTAGAATTTTAGAATTAAATGCAGGTGCACCATCAGGAGCTTCCAATAACATGAATGTGCTTGAAGGGCACTATGAACAAAATCCTGAGGTACTAGATTCCTTAGGTCGCTTAATGCCTAATGATCACTTCCAAGTCTTAGCTGAAACATACAAATCTTTAGGCGAGGACTGGACAGGCCTCAAAGACGGAATTCAAGTTATTCTTCCACCCGGTGGAATGAATGGTGCCGCTCCAGAGATTCACAACCTTGCTGCTTATTCTGGACTTGTGTATGCCGACCCTGTTCAACTTTTCTGTGATGAAAAAGGCTATATTAGACTTAGAACGATTAATGGCTCAAACCCTGTTGTGACTGCTGTTTATTCGAGAATTAATGCGGATTCAGCACTCTTTGATATCGACAAAGGAATTATTTTAAGAGACCCAGACACCAATGAACCAATCTATCTAAGAGACTCACTCAAATTGGGTCAAGATGGTGAAGCTCCATTTGTTTTAGATGTGAATGGCAACCCCATTCCTCTCCAATCAGACTATGCTGTTCCTGGACTTCTAGATGCGATTTTAAATCGAAAAATCTACATGGGTGGATTGAACCGAATCCTAGATAATAAGATCATTTTAGCAGCACTAACAACCTATGCTCCTAAATATTTCTCATCAAGACTAAAAGAATTAGGCCTAACCCTCTCAGGTCCAAAAATTACACCTCCTGAAACGCTTCCCCCTAAAAAAGAATCGGTGAAAATTATCGAGGCCAATCCGGATGAATGGGTGGTTAAAGCACCAAATCTATCGGGAGGAAGTGGTATTTATATTATGAAAACTCTTTCGCCTGAAACGCGACAAGATGTCCTTGAAATGATTCGCAAGAATCCTCAGCACTATGCCTATCAAAAGCTAGTTAAAATTGCGCGAATCCCAGTCGCTATGAAGGATAAACAAGGCACTCGATTTGCCAATCTTGCGGCAGATATTCGTCTATGGGTCTTTTATGGTGGAGGCCAAAAAGCGCTTCCAAAAATGACCCATAATGCTCTCGTTCGTTATGCGCCTGAAGAAAGAGGCCCGATGAGCTCAATCGTCAATACATCAAAAGGTGGAGGCTATGCTCCCTTTGTTGTGATTGATGATGTTGGATCAAATGAATCCGTATCGGCAAAAGAATTTATCCAGCCGACAAGACCAGTATCTCTACAAACACATCTTCCGATGTTTGTTGCTGCCCAACTCATTCAAGTTTCAAGACTTGCAGTGGAAATTTCTAACCATCTTAAAAATGGAACGGCAGAGAGCTATACCTTACTCGGTCTTTCCCTCTCATTAAAAACCCAGTGTCGAGAAGTCTTGAGTTTCTTAAATCCACGGGCGATCGAGCCTATTTATAAAATTATCGATATTCTTGAAAGCAAACAAGATGCTGTCTCGATTGCGCAATATTTTGAACTCATCAATAACAATCAGATCAGGCTGGTGGCAGTTCTTGAAAAGCTTGAGTCAAAAAACAAGCTCCCAAAAGATTTTCGAAATAAAATGGATCAGCTTTTAGTGCTAGATCAAGATATTGTTTACCAAAACTATACTGAAGAAAACAGAAAGCATGATAAGAACATTCTCAAAGACCTTAAAAAAATCACAAAAGAGAATCATGCTAAAAATTTAGCTATTCAAAAAGAATACAAACTCTTGATCGGTCTTTTACAATCAAGTATTGAAGCTTCATTCCCAAGAACTGTCATACTAGGTAAACAAGTAGGCCAACTTCAAGACCTCATCGAAAACTTTATGACGATGGCCAGAGAAAGGCTTCAAGACTCTGAGAAAGCTATTGAGTTTGCAAAACTATTCTCAACTCAAATTGCTCATCCAGAGTTAAAATTTGAAACATTTGGGCTAAAAAACATTGGCACCCATAAAGGTAGTTACCTTACAGCTTCTCAAAAAGAGTTTGCAACAGGGCAATTACTCACAGAATCGGACTATATTTCAGATGAACTCAAAGAGGCCCGTCTTGCCTGGAAAAAAGTTGAATCTGAAGCCAGCAAACTTACTGAGTCCAAAAGGGGCGCATTCTTAGCAAGAAAGCGTGAAGCACATTTCGCAAAATTCCCAATGCTTAATAGAATGAATCAAATCATCAATTCTAAAAAGGTTGGTATTAAAGACCTCATCGATTTAATGCCGGCCATGCCTTATGCGAAATACAATTTAGAAATGTTTGCTAAGAAGCAAGGTCTTTCACTTGGAGAAATTTTTACGAATGAATTAACTCCAAATAAAATCTCTATTCTTTCCACTCAGCAAATTAGAGAAAACCACCTTTCCGCCCAGGATCATGCAGGTGAATGTTTTGCTAAAAAGAGAAAATCCCATGGCCTTTTCTCGGATTCTGATATCTTCATCTGGATGAGAAAAGAGCTTGATCCATTGACTCTTATCTACACCGCTGGACATGAAGTTATCCACTATCATCAAATCGAGGAAACGACTCGTTCAGAGGCCAAAGCATTATCTGATGGAGCTATCGCTCAGGCCTACTTCCTTAATTTTTATGGCAACTTTTTAGGAGTCTCAGCAGCTTCTCTAGAAGGTTTATCAGTTGATATTTCAGTTGAGAGACAGCCCCTTTATGGGCTTGCAGATAGAATAGTTCCCCACTTTTTTACTCCCTTAATGACTGAAATCAGAAAAGGAATTAATGAGAGCAAAGAAAAATATGACAGCATCCTGAATAAATATGGCTCGCTATTTGGCTACATGATGCCAAATTCAAATCAAGTGAAGGTTAAGGCCCTACAAGAGGTGATACCGGCACTGGAAAATGCAAAAAATATTCGTTTTGCTAAAGAATTAGGTCTAGAGATTTCCTGGGATGAAACAAGATCTGCCCTACCAAGCGCTAATGAAGCCCAAATAAAAGCTTATGGCCCAAAGATCATGCAGGCGCTTAAACAGGCCAATCCAGACTTTGAAAGCTTAACGATTATCGGGAATCATCAGTTCTATGGTGTAAGTTTTGCGAGAAAATTAAAGCTCTCTGAGAGTATTTCTCTAAAACCCATCTTGAGCACGATTTCTTTGGGTAATAGTTATAACCAGACTCAACAACAACAATAGGTAAAAAATGAGACTTGAACTTCTTACTTCAGACATTCCTCAGCTTTTTACCTTTCTTGACTCAGTTATTCAGGATGGTGGAAGGAAACTCTATGGAATTGAGGGAGAGGTTCATCCCCTAAAATTGTCTGAGGGCAGAAGTGGATTTCTCTATCAAGAAGATCAACTCGAAGCTTCACTTGAAGTAGGTATCCTTTTTGGAGGAGCGGGTTTCTTTCTTCTGAGAAAATTGAAAAATGGTTCACAGGAATGGCAGAGATACGATCATTTTGATGTCGCAGGAAACTTTACTTTCCAATCAGATAAAAAATCTTTAG
Organism: Bacteriovoracaceae bacterium; assembly: GCA_947442115.1. Taxonomy (GTDB): domain Bacteria; phylum Bdellovibrionota; class Bacteriovoracia; order Bacteriovoracales; family Bacteriovoracaceae; genus Peredibacter. The sequence goes on from CANEVK010000021.1 coordinate 14,119, forward strand.
AACCCGTCTTTGTTGATACATATGAAATGGATTTGAGTTGTCCAATTCTTAACCATCTCTACAATTTCCTTTCTCTTGAATATAAGAAAGCTTCAGAGGGTCAATCTTGGGCCACCAAACTGGTTCATACCGTAGAGCTATTCTTTCGACAAATTTATGCGTCTAAGATTATTGATTTACCCATTAAAAAAGGTTTAAAAGATCCTTCAATTCAATTGGTTTATAATAAAATTTTAGAAATCGAACTTGATCCCGTTTTAACTTGGGAAGAGAGACAAATCGTTTTTAATAACCAAAAAACAAAACTCAATCAAATTGTAAAAACAAAAGTCAGAGCTCATCAACTCTCCAAAACAGAATTTAAGATTAACCTCTTAAAAAAGAATTTGGATAACTTTAAACAAAGATTTATCTCTCGACCGGCCAACAATACCAAAGGTCTTCTCTTCCAATATACCATTGGGAAAGTTCTTTGGTTTTTTCGGACTGTTAAAAATAATCTTGGGTACTCTGTCGCCCTCGCTGTTTATGGGCCCTTTACTTACTATTTCATTACTATGCCTATGAATCCACACGCCATGCAGGCGGTGGGGAAAGTGAGAACGGCCTATCTTGAGGCGAAAACCCAAATTTCTAGTGCTCTTGAAACCATCAGTCCTGTAGACAAGATGGACATAGTACCTCCAGTTCAACATAACGATACAATTAAAGTGACTCAATCAGCTCCTCAAAAAAATATTGGAGTTCAATCAAACAACGAAAAAAATAATGTTCTCGCCAACATTATTTACCCTTCAGCAGTAACAGCGCTACAAGAAAACTCAAAAGGGCAAGCTCAGTGGCTCAATATGCTCCTCACCACAGATATCGAAGCCGTTGATAAACAAAGTTGGAATGAACGAATGAGCCAGTTCAAGCAAATGCAAATTGCTTATGAAGAAAATATTGAATATGCCTCGCGAATGGGACGTCTTGAACAACTTGAAACTCAATATAACTTCCCCATGCAAATCGAAAGCACTTGGGAAGAGCTTGAGCGCTATAATAATTTGATTTTTAAGCTTCGCCAGGAGAACCCAAATCTATCGGCGAAATTAAAGCAATACCTCACAAATGAGGTCAATAGAACGCAACAACTTGAGCTCTATTTATGGGATAGAATGTCTCGATTCATCCTAGATCAGATTTATGTCATGCTTGATAAAGATAATGAGCAAAAAAGAAATGATTACTATGTCGGTCGCTCATTTGTCTTCATGCAAGAAATGACGAATATTCTTTCCTGGAGATACAAAAATTTTAAAAAGCCTGAAGGGTATGAGCGCATTGAGAAACTAGCGAATTTTTATGCTGGAAACCGCAAAGAATTTGGTTCCATTATGCAAAACTTGAAAGAAAACTCAGACCTCTATAAGCAAAAAGATGTTCTGAACACCAAAGAGTTCAGGGCGTATATGAAGAGACAGTGGGAAATCCTCTTCCTACAAAACTCTAAAGCGGAAGAAGCGTCAAATAATGGTCTCAACATGTACATCTGGTCCGTGAGAAACACCGCCTGGGTACTACAGTCCATCTATTCGGCGAAGAAAGAAGAACTTAGTTTACTCGTTAAAAGAGATATCACGCAAAAATCTCTTGAATCACAGGACTTGATGACAAGAACAAAGATTTCTCTGACCTACGAAACATTACTTCACAACTTAACCTTAGAGTACGTAGGGATTCGTGAAGAGATTATGAATCGTTTGGGTAAAGATATTGAATCAACCCAGAGAATGATGGTGCTTGAAAATCTAAAAGAATTTATTTCTGACAGGGAAAAACTTGATGGGCTTCGTAAAATGCCTACTCAAGCAACGGCGGATGCAACTTTATGAAAATAAAAAAATCTAATCTCATGTCCCAACTGCTGATTGTTGTCCTTGCCGGCCTCGTACTGAGTCTGATGCTACAATTCGCTCAAGCTCAGAGCTCGTTACCCGCAGGGCAAGTCATTGAAGCTGATGTTCAAGCAGATTCCTGGGGTGAGAAGATCCTAAAAAAGACAACTCTCAATTATTACCATCAAATTTTGGGGCCAACTCTTTCTGGAGCAGGTGGAGAGACTTATAACGTGTTTCAAGAAAGTCGCTCACCCTACCAAAGTTTTCATGCAGCTAATATACGCTA
>CANEVK010000022.1 GCA_947442115.1 Bacteriovoracaceae bacterium
CAATACAAGAAAAATTAATCGGTCAGACTTTAAATTTAATTTTCAAATTGGCCGCCGGATACAGCGCTTTGGCTTGAGAGCAGGTCTTATCGAATCAACTGGTGGTGTAGGTCTAGATTATTTTTTTCCAGATTGGGGAATCAGAACGGGTATGGAATTGTTTGATTATCAGAAAGATGCTGGACCAAATTTACGTTTAGTGACAGAAGTAAAATTATGGAACGTTCTTTTTGCAAGAGTTTCTGGTGAAGATTTAGTATCAAAGTCTGGAGCTCAAAGTGCAACATTTTCTCTGGGCTTAAGATTTAGTGATCAAGATTTAGCTGCACTTGTAGGGATATTTGCAAGGTAATTTATGGGAAAGAATTGGTTAATAAGAACAAAATCAAATCATATCCTAGGGCCCATTTCAAAAGAAAAGGTCATCGAACTTTATCAAAATGGGTCAATCAAAGCTGATGATGAAATTTGCAGTGGTAATGGTTACTGGTTTTTTATTAGAGAAATTGATCTTGTAAACAAATATCTCCTCGGATCACTTCCACAATCCTTCAATCCTATTAGCGAGGCCAAGGACATCCTGACATCAAAAACAACTGAAGTGCCTGATGCTGGAGTTGAAAAAGATGATATCACCATGGTTGGAGGGGTGAATCTTTCCGATCTCAAAGCGGAAAGCATAGACATCAAAATCCCAGATGAAGTAAAAGTTTCTGAAGAGAATCAAAAAAAAAAAAATAATACCTTAACAAAAAAAAATAAAATCCAAATCCAGGCTCAAACTCAAAATTCAAAGAATCAAAATTTCCTTAAATACAGTGGAATGGCCATATTTATTGTGCTTTTCTTGGTCATCTATTTTCGCAAAACAATTTTTAGATCTTTCTTTCGGCAGTCTTTTAATTTTACCCCAGTGATGAGTTTGATTGTTGATTCTGCTCGTGCACAAGAAAGTCTTGTACAAAAAAAAAACTCTTAAATTCAAGTTTTCAAATCGACCAACTCATTTTTAAACCCCAAATTGACATCCAAGGCTTGAGGGTTGTTAGCCAATTTGATATCGATTCTTTAGAATGTGGAAAATTAGACAGTGCTGTATTTCAGTTGGCCATATTGCTTTATCCGACTGATCTCTATAATGAAAAATTTCTTATTAAAATGAGAGATTGCATATTAAATTTAAAAAAAGATCATTTGTTAAAAAAATGGCTCAATCAATTATCTCAAAAAAAGAACTATACAACAAAAGAAAATGATAAGATTTCATACATTAATGAAATTTTAAATTCTCCATTTAATCTTATAACAGATCAGAAAATAAAAAATGAAGTAATAGACCTCATCTCAGAAATCCCTGAGAATACTGTTGTAGAAAAATTAATCCGATCCTATCTTTATCTTATGATTGGGAATATCACTCAATCCGATAATACATTAAAATCTATTATGTCGATGGCCCCGAGAGAGTTTTATCGCGGTTTCAAGTATAAACACTCCATTTACCATGATCAGGGATTAGTCCATTTAAATAAAATATTTGAAAAGTTAAGTAACCATCCTACAGATCGACTGACTTTTTTTGTCTTCCTAGAGTACTTAAAAAGTTACACCAACAGCGCAGAACTTCTTCAGTTGATTGATTCACTTGATGTGAAAGATTGCAGCTCAAGATTGTTTCTTCGATATACTGAATCCATTGCTCCTGAACTTATTTCCTTCCTTAAGGTCAAAAAAATAAAATCCTTGGAGCAAACCAATTTAATCTTAAAAAAGAAATTTAGTTTTGAGCTCTTGGCCTACTGGATGATTCCGTTCCTTGAGACGGATCTATTATTTTCTCAAGAGATAGGTGCTGATCTTAAAAAAATAGAAAATGGAGATATGCTTTGGCATAGCTATCTTATGACGGATGAAAAAATGGCAGATTTTTATATCAAGAATAATGGGGGGGCCAGTTTAAAACGCAGAGAAGAGTTAAGAGATTATCTGAAGACAGATGCTGATTTCATGTTAAGTCTTTATAGACTCATTCAATTAGGCGACATTGATACAGGTCTTGTAGAGCAACTCATCAAATTTCAAAGTCATGATTAAGGACTATTCACAGCCTGATTTTTATCGTTTTAATTCTGATTCTATCGCTTTGATTAATTGGATTTGTGATAAAAAATTGTCATGTGGGAGAGTTTTGGATCTTGGTGCTGGGTGTGGAATTATTGGCATTGAATTGGCCCAAAATATTGAGATGAAAAAACTAACTCTTGTTGAGATCCAAGCGGATTACGAAGAATACCTAAATCGCAATTTAGAACTTTACCTCCCAAAAAATATTGATGTTGAAATATTTTGGAGTCCATTTAGTGAACTAAATCTAGTTGAAAATTTTGAATTAATTATTTGTAATCCTCCCTATTACTTACCTGGGCATGGGCAGAAATCTAAGGATGAGAGGCGAATGATCGCGAGAACCTTTATAAGAGATTCTTGGAGACATTTATTTGAAATTGTCGATCGTAATCTTAGTGTAGAAGGCGAAGCTGTTTTTGTTTTAAAAAATGATCGACTGATCCTTGAGACTATCTTTAAAGAATTGAAAGACTTTAAATTGAGCTTTAAGATTCACCAAGAAAGAGATTTGGTTATTTTACAGATTCTTAGACTGAATAAAAATAGAGATTAGTTTCTGCTTAAAATCTTCATCTTTGACGTCACCAAATAATCTTTCAGCCTCTAATTTCAGGAGACGGTATTTAGGGTTTTGAGGGTGTAGAGATGTCATTTGTGTTGGATGAACAAGGTTGTCTTCTTGGGGTTTTGCTCTAAAGAAAGCCTCTTGAGTTTGGAAGGCCAGTCTATTAATAATTGATTTTAGTTCCGGGAAAATTTTAAAAATTTCTTTTTTGATGGTCTCGCCGAGGAAGGATAATTCCTGGGAGTAGCTTGAGTGAATGGTGATAACAAAAAGACAATCGCCTTTAATTTTGAGGGGAGAAGTTACTTTTGCAAGTTTCTCTCCTACAATATCAGGCCATCTTTTAATAAGTTCTAAGAAGTCAAAAGTCTGGTAAAATGATTTTAGTTCATCTCGCTTGAGGTCATGCTCTTGTAAATGGTCTAAATCACTATAGTTCAGTCCCTTAAAGACAATTTTTTTAAACATATTCTAAGCTGTAACCTAGCTCTGTCAACTTGTCCATGGTATACAAAATTATGCTTAGATACATTCTTTTTTTCTTTTTAATTTCATGCTCTGGTTATCGTTTAGCTCAACAGGATAACCCTTTGGCCCAATATGGAATTAATTCTGTTTCCCTGCCTATGTTTTTTAATTATTCAAATCAAACAGATATTGCTGGCCAATTTACTAAAGAAACTTACAAGCTTTTGTCCGGATATCGTGGTTTAAAAATTAAAAATGGCTACCAAGAAAGTGCCGATGCGATCCTTATTGGAATTATCAAAACACCTGAAAAAATAAGTTATACGACCCAGCCTAATAATCTGAGGGTTGCCCAAAACCGTGCCGCTAATGCTATTGGTTCAAAGAGGCAAAACTTTTACATCCCTGGTACGATAATCATTTCCCTTTCACTGCATATCATTCTGATTAAAAAGCCAACAGAGCAAGAGTTAATGCTTTTGAAATCTGGAATAGGGGATCAAATCAAGGCTTCTTCTCGAATTATATTTAACGAGATTGTTCCTCTTCAGGGACAATACGCTCGTGAAGTTTTTGATAATTCAGCGATATCAGATGCTGTTAGCGTTACCGCAACTCAAAATGCTGGTATTCAACGCAAAGTCATTCGTAATTTATCCGAACAGGCCGCGACCTCAGTCAGGGATCTTATTCTTTATGCATTCTAAGTGGCAGATCTGGGATTTCTTTTCAAGTTTTCAAAAGGACTATTTAAAGACCTATAAAGGTGTCCTTGCGATAAACTCCTTTGATCCTATCTGCCTCAAAATGATGAAGGATTACCTCCTAGGGCCACTTCATGATCGTCAAGTCCTTCACAAAATGGCTTCTGATGTTTCTTCGCTTTGGATCGAAGAGGAGTTTCAGACTCTAAGTTTTTTTGGAGGAGGGGATTGTTTTGTTATTCATCAGGCACAAGATCTTAAAACAGATGTACTTGAGTTAATTCAAAATTTAAGCCTTGATGATCGTTTTGTCGTATTAGCTTTTGAATCTGACAATTTGATTTGGAAAAAGTTAGTTAAAGAAAATCGAATACCAACACTTAATATTGAAGCTCCCCGTTTCTGGGAAATTAATAAATTATTAGATTTTATTGGAAGCTACTTAAGATTGCCATTATCCTATGAAGCAAAAAACTGGATCTTGGATGCTATCGAAAATGATTTATCTAGTTTCTACAATACTTGCACGGTTTTAAAATTAAATTTCCCTGACCTGAGAGAGGTTGGAATTGAGGAAGTTAAAAGTTTATTTACAGTAGATAGACTTGACCAGTTTTCCCTTGCTTCTTCTTTTGCACGAAAGAAATTTGATCTTTTTTTTGATCGTATAATTTCTCTTGAAGGTGATTTTGATAAAATGAGGCAGCTTTTTAATTTTATGCAGTCCCATTTAATAAAGATGTCTGATGTGAGCTATTTAGCAAAAAAACCAAGACTCACTCAATATGATAAAGATTTGCAGGGAACTTCAAAACTTTGGACGCCAGAAAGTCTTCAAAAAGAGATCGCCAGATTTTCTCACTGGGAAATTCTTTCTAAGAGAAAAGATCAAAACTTATGGCACGAATTAAAAAAAAACTATCTCCTCTCTCTGCATAAGTCCTTTCCTTAAATCACCTGTAAGTGTCTAAAATATTGGCAATAGAGCAGATTATGGCCTGGTTCTTTAGTTAATTCATATCTTTACGCTGCCTTTTCTGGCCTCCGTATTGCTTAAATAAACTAAATATTTTGTTGAGGGAGAATAGGATATGTTGACCTGGTTACTATTGCTCACATGCTTGCTTGGCGCCAAGGCCCAGGATCATTTTGGAGTGAGTATAGGCCATCAGGGGGTTCAGCAAATCATTCAAAGTTTACTCAAAAATACGACTGTCCAAAATAAGACGATAAAGATCCCTAAAGATTTACATGAAATTACTATTAAGCAAAAAGATTTGCTATCAAATCCTCTAATCTCTGCTTTAAATCAAATCTCAAATATTAATCTAAATAAAGATCTGAAAATATATCTTAAAACTTCAGATATTTTAATTAATACAGTTCCTGATCCACAAAGTTTTAACATCAAATTAGAAAATGTAACCTCTGATGGGTTTGATGTTAGGCTTGGATTAACTTTAAGCAAGATTAATCTTATTTCTCCCTCTATTGAACTTTGCGAAAGTCGTGCAAGCAATAAGTCTCTCAAATGTGGTCAAGGACTGAGGGTGAGCATTTCGGATGTCTCTGTAAAAACATTAAGGCGGCCAGTTGATTTAAAAATATATCTCAAGGTTCAAATTCGTGATGGATTGGCCAGTGCAAAAGTTCTTAAAGTTCAATCTAATTTGGGCTCCAAAACATCTCCGAAACTAGATATTGATTTTAAAAAATTACAAGTTCCTAGGATTGCCATCATCATTGATGGCCAGGAAACCGAATTAGACACCTCTACTTTAGAGCAAAAATTATTAGAAAAGAAAGAATACCTGGCATTTAAATTGCTTAAGTTTACATCTGATTTTATAGCAAACGACTTAGCTCATGGATTAAATATTTATCTTAAGGATAAAAATTTATCGACGACAATTTCTCTTTTTAAGAAAGAGACAAAGTCTAGTGATTTAGAACTTATGTTTGCCCCATCTCCTTATGAGAAAAGAAATAATGTGTTTATACTTTTCGAGAATGGGCAAATCCCTTCGGAGGAAATTTTTAGGAATATTCTGGATAGCTTAAGCGAAGTTATCAGACAGGCGCGATTGGATCTGACTGTAAAATCATTAAATTCAACCGATGATCAAGGGATCATGATAAAAGGAATTTTTGATTTTATTTTAAATCAGACGAGATTCAACGTTGGAGTTCAGTTAGGAAATAGTTCACGAACAATGCCTCCACTTCATTTGAACAGAAACTCTAAGGATCATTTTGCTTTTGCGATATCTGAGCCTGTCTTGAATGGTGCTCTTGATCTAGCAAATTCAACTGGATTATTTAAGGAAATTTTAGATCAATTTATTAAAGAACAATCGATCTCTTTGAGAGATCTCAAATTGCATTTTTTTACTCCACAGTCGTTTAAGTTTGTTTCGAATGTTGCCATAGATTTAAAGAAGCTAAGGCAATCATTTTGGCGAAATCCTATCGCCTGGGCGGAAACGGAAATAGGAATCTGGCTTGAAAGAAATAATAATAACAGTGTTATTTATTTTCCTTTGGAATTTGAAATAATTCCTGTTGTCTTTTACACAAATGAGGGGGAGGCGAAGCTATCATTGAAAGTCTTATCTGCCTTTGAGGGTGATACATTACGAAACACATATAATTACCCTTCAAATGTAGGAAATATGTATCAAGTTGTCAGGAGAGCTGTGATTAAAAAATTAAAAGCTCAGATGGATCAGTTTGAGAATAAGGAATTCGAAGTTGATATTTCAAAATTTACTCAAAAGTCGGGCATTAAATTCAGGGCAAAGAATATTGAGTTTATTGATCAGGCCTACATTAAATTTAGTGGCGACATACTTGATGTTGTCCTAAGAGAAAACTAATACTGAGAATTCTTATGATCTGTCGGATTTCGGGCAAAAGACTTTGCCGAACTAATCATATCTCTGAGACTAATTCCTGCGACATAATTCCCAAAAAAAGCGAGATTTTTTTCTTTTAAACAGAGTTGATGTAATTTTTTTATAGCGAGAAACAGCTGTAAATTATAGATCGGTAGCGCATGATTCCAATAAGTGGTCTCTATATGCTGTATATCCTCATCAGTTATCTCTGGCCCAAGAAGTTTTAAGTCAGATAATACTTCCTCTCTCGTCAGGTCCTTTGGAGAAATCAGAGTATAGGCCGATAAATTTTGATTGTTGGCCGGAAAAATCGCCTTATTATTTAGAATTCCTATGGAATTAAATCCGTTTTCTAGCGGAATTAGCACACCGAAGGCTTTTTGTAGTGAGCGTATTTCCCTTTTTAGAAACAGAGTGGTGCTACTTAAAGAGCGGTACTCAATTCTTTCAAGTTCCTTGCTTATTTCTGGTCTGAGATCTTTTATCAGCTCTGAGGCACTTATAGCGTCTGTGCATATGACGGTATTCCCATTAAGCCTTGGCTTCTCTTTTGAATTAAGTTTTATATCGTGCTTTAAAACTTCTGCCAGTCGATTAATAAGAGTTTGCATTCCTCCTTCAAAACTAACAGATCCTGAGATGTCGAGCTTAGGTTGACTCTTCTGATACTTGAAAAACATTTTTAAAAATGAAAAGTATGAATCAAATTGAGCTCTATTTTCTACAAGAGGGAAAATGGATTTAAAATGGAGTCTTTCTGCAGGTACAGCATAAAGTCCCCCCAGAGCAGGAGACAGATAATGTTTAAGATTCTCTTCTCCAAGGAGGGGACGAAAAAAATCAGCAACTGTTAAGCCATCTGAGATAAGAGGTGGTTTCTTGTAGGAGTTGGCAGCAATTTTTCCAAAAAGACTTACTTGAAATGGTTTTCGTGGTTTGCCTTTAAGGAAAATAAGTCGTTTAAGCTTTTTTGTGGCCGGTAGGGGCTCGAGCTTCAGCTCTTTTAACAAATCAAGTCCATCCTGATTTAAATAAAGGGCATTCGCTGCTGTCTCTGCAAGCCCTGGCCCTGTTTTTATTGTTTGGATCTTTCCACCAACTTTATTTGATTTTTCATGAATGGTGACATTATAGCCTTGGTCTTTGAGGTAATAACCTAAAACCAGACCTGAAAATCCTGCTCCCCAAATAGAGACGTTTCTATTTTCAGGATCGATATTTCCAATAATTCTTTTCATTAATTATTTTTTATAAACTCTTGAAGTTCACCAGACTTGTACATCTCAGTAATAATGTCATTCCCGCCAATGAGTTGGCCTTTGATGTAAAGCTGTGGGTAAGTAGGCCAGTTAGAAAATTCTTTCAAACCTTGGCGTATATCAGCATCATTTAAAATGTTAAAAGTTTTAAAGGAAACTCCCAAGTTTTTGAGAATCGAAACAGAGTTCGCAGAAAATCCACACATGGGCATATCTGCATTTCCCTTCATGAAAAGAACGATAGGTGAACTATTGATAAGATGTTCAATTTGAGTTTTTATATCGAGGTTTTTATCAGCAGATGAAATTTCTGAAACATCGTTATTGAGTATATTAAATGAGTTTGTCATCGTTTTAATCCTTTTTTGTTTGATTGTACTTTGACTGAGTAAGGGTTTGTAACTTAACAGCATGAATTCTTGTTTTTAGCTCATCTTTTAGAAGATTCATGAGTATTTGGTGTTGCTGAAAGAGGAGCTTGCCTTCAAAGATGTCGGACACGACAGTAATCGCCAAATGGTCTTTTGTTCCAGTCATGTCCTCAACAAAGACAATGGCATCTGGGATTCCATTTTTTATAATCTCTTCAACAAATTCAAAATCTTTATTCATAGTTATTCCTTCGGGACAACGGCCCAAAAACTAGTGATAAAAGTCAGAATTCGCAAACTAAAAGTGGTCCAACCTAGCCATTTATGTCGGGGTCTTATTTTATAGTTTCCTTGGAGCATTTGCCTTCCAGTCTTAATCATAAAAACATAAAAAAGAACAGTCAGGATGGCAATGGATACATGGATATTGAGTGCTATTGTGTTTGAGACTGCCTTAGAAGCTTTTAAAATAGCAGAGCGACTTAATTCAATTTGTAAAATCAATAGGACATCCCAAATCATCGCTGCGGACATGATTTTGACATGACGGGTTTGATAACGACGAAAATAAATACCAATACCCATGAGTATAACGATACACAGAGACTGTATTTGCATGAGCAAGGTTTCCATAGAATGCCTTTTAGATTTTTATAATGCAAATTAGCATAATTGACGAAAGTCTGCACTTTAATTTATCTTAGACTCTCTAATGTCACTTCGCACAAAGGTAAATTATCATGGGTCTGGGCTTGTGGTCAGTAATAGATATTGAGACCTCTGGTATAAATCCTGCTACGGATGAAATAATTGATCTCGGATTTTATCAATTTGAAGGGACTAAGCTTCTACGGAATTATTCATCACTTGTTCGGACAGAAAATTCAATTTCCCCTTATATTTCCAAACTCACTGGAATCACTCAGACCATGCTCCAGAAAGCCCCCTTGTGGTCACAGGTTGAAAATGAATTACTTACCCTGGAGGGACATGATCTTATTGCTCACAATGCCTCTTTTGAAGAAAGTTTTTTAAAACGTTATTTTGATCGCTTGCCTGCCCATGATAAACGAGAGAGCTATCAAGATTCTCTCTACTATCTCGCCCTTCTGTTTCCAGAAGCTTCATCATTAAACCTTGAGTTTTTTATTAATCACCTGGGAATTGCAGAAAAGGAAGAACACCGTGGTCTGGCCGATGCGAGAGATCTTTTAAAAGTCTTGCTACTAGCGACCTATATTACTCATCAGGATAGAGAGTTCCGCATGAAGCTGAGAGAAGTCTTTTCTCAGTTCCCAGAAGAGTTTTGGTTTCGCCGTTTTTTTGAGCTGAGTATTGAAGAGCTTCAGGATATTTCTCAACAAATTGATTTCAATTTAGAGGAAAAGACCAGCGCCTATATTCAGTTTCATCAAGCAAAGCCAATTTCAGAGAAAATGGATCTGGGTTTTTCAATTGAATTTTCCAAGCAAAATGTAGAGAAAATATTACGATCTGAAGATGAAATAAAAACCTATTTGCCCTATTATAAATACCGTGAAGCCCAAGAGACCCTCGCCCTAAGAGTTGGGCAGGCGTTTAAAAATAAAATTCATGCCCTTATTCAGGCCCCAACTGGGACTGGTAAAACTATGGGCTACTTGCTACCTGCATTTTTATTTTCGATGCAAGAGAAAGAAACTTGCTTAGTCGCCACTGGCACTAAAACTCTTCAAGATCAGGCCCTTAGTAAGGATGTTCCCCAGGTCAAGCGTCTCCTTAATTTATCTGAAGAGACAAAAGTTGTTAAACTTGTGGGATCAAGTAATCATCTTTGCGAACTCATTTTTAGAGAAGATGAACAGGCCAATTCTTTTTTGACATCTTTTGGTGATGCGTTTGCAAAAGCCTATTTTGAGATGTTCTTTTTCTATAATTCAAGAGTGGGGTATGACAAAAAGCTCACTCGTGAGCAGTTGCCATTTGTGCTTAAAAAGATTTGCCAGGAATTATCTGAGAAAGAAACCCAACTGGCCGTGGATTACAAGGCCTGCGTGGGACAAAACTGTCCCTATGTTGGACAGTGTAGTTACATTCAAGGACTAAGAGAAGCCAAAGACGCAAAGTTAGTTATCGGTAACCATGCTTTGATGCTTAACTGGCCTCGAAGTTTAGATCGGCCGCAGTATATTGTTGTAGATGAGGCCCATCGCCTGGAGGGGGAAGCCACTCAGGCCTATACAATTGAAGTGGCCCATAAGAGTATTGAATCTTTTCAGAAGAATTTCCCCCAAGGGATGGGATCCTTAATTTATTTACTTTCATCAATGGAAGACGAATTTTCTGTGGAAGATACTGTCCAAAAAATCCGCCAAGAAACTCAATTTAATCTACGAATGATGAAGGATCATTTTGAGTCCTTGCCTGGTGTCATTGAAGCCTTTTTTAAAAAATTACCAAATTATTCACCGGCCTATGGAAATGAACTTCCTTTTCCTAAAAAAATGGAAATAAAAGATCCTTTGGCGATATCCATTTTGAATCATATTGAGAGCTTGTCCTTTATCTTTAATAATCTCTATTCACTTTTCATGCCTTATATGTCGAGGTGGGAAAATAGAGATTTTAAGAATGAAACTCAAAAACTTCGGGCCTGGACTGTTTTTGAGTCAAATTTTGGTATCCTCGAAAAATTAACATCAGCTTTTAAGCATTTTCTTGAGCTACCAAATGATTGGTCAACCGTCATACATTTTTCAGAATCTAGTAGTTACTCCTTTGAGTCATCTCCAATCGATATAGGCAAAAGAATTCATGACGAGCTACTTACTCAGAGTACCGCTGTCGTTTTTACTTCAGCTACCCTGGCCAATGCGACAGGTGATTCTGGTATACAAAGTGTTGAATGGATGACTGGGTATACTTACCTTGAACCAGTCAAAAGATTCAAGGCAGGCCTTTTCCTTGAAGCTGTTTATGATTACAAAAATAATTCAAAAGTCTATTTAAGTTCCGACACACGAAATATATCCGATCCTCTTTTCGTTCCAGATCTTTGTAAGCACGTTAATCCTCTGATAAAAAAACTTGGAGGTAGGACTCTGCTCCTTTTCTCCTCTCGTTTAAGATTTGAAGCCGCTGTTGATCTTTTCCTAAAAGAGTTTGAAGGGAAAATTCCGATTTATGTTCAAGGTATCGGGAAAAATGTTGTAGAGGAATTTAAAAAAGAAGAGAGCGCAATTTTAATTGGCATGGAGAGTTTTGGCGAAGGAATAGATATACCTGGTGAGAAACTTCAGTTTATTGTCATCGATAAGATTCCAGATGTAAGACAAGACCTTGTGATTCAAAAGCGGAGAGACTTTTTTGAATTTAAATTTGGAAATGAATTTAATGATTATTTCCTGGCCCATCGTACCAGGTCCCTACATCAAAAGTTTGGAAGACTTCTCAGATCCGAAAAAGATCATGGTGCTATTTTGGTGGTCGATAATAGAATTAAAAGATGGAAAGGTGGAACTTTGCGGACATTTCAAAAGCTTATGGAGCCTTATCAAATCAGATCTCTAAATTTAGAAGAGGCTTGCAAAGAAATTGCTGAATACTTTAATGTTTAAGAATTCTTTTTCAGATTCTTAATAATGATTTTATTTTCACCCTGAATCAGTTGATAAGGAATACCAAAGTACTTGCTGACATAAATATCTGCAGGCTCTTCAGTTCGAGCGGCCATGATATCGAACTCGTACAAACAAAGGTGACTCGCAGGTAGTTGGGCATTATTAATTTTGAAATCTTGAACATCTCTTGATTTAAATTCTGTATAAACAACTTTTTCTTCGGGTCTTTCGGTAAAGCTCCACTCATTATTTGAACCAATAAAAGTAATGGGGGTTCTTCCATTGGAATCAATTTTTTTTGAAAGTGTGAAAATAGTCGAGGTGCTAAAAGCCGGTGTTGTGAGATAGTGTCTTGCGTTATAGGGCTTTTTGATGTTTTGCGTCGAATGGGCATCTTGAAAAGTATAAAGAAGCTCAAGATTAGGCATGTCTATGGAGAAAATTTCTTGAGCGTACCGATTCCCAATAGATTTTTCAATCCTGGCAAAAATAGGGATGAACTGAGGATTCATTTCATAGCGAACCATTATTTTTAGAAATTCACCTGTTTGGGTGCGAGAGAGAATTTCCGCGTAAATATGGTAGGTCTGATTCTCGGGAAAATGGACCAGCTTGAAATTCTCTTGCGAGTAATTCACATCGTTCTGGTAATAAAGATAAGACCCTTCAAGGGTAATAAGAGCCACTTTTGACATTCTCATAGTATAGTTGATTGAAGCTCTGCTGCCAATCAAATGAGTCGATGCGTCATGCGGTTTTATTTGTCTAAATAAAGTTAAGTCTGCGTCTAGAAAACATCGAGATTTCTCTTAGATAGCATTGAGTTTGTCTCCTGCCGATGCTAGATTTGAGGCATTAATTTTTAACTAGGATATTTATGTCTCTTCCAATCGAAGGTTCATTGAATTATTTCTCCATTCTGGTTCTGATGATCATTGCTTTGATCGTGACGTCGGCCATCGTCATCATTAACCAAATAATGGCCAGGAAGCCAGTTGCTACGACAGCAAAAAAATATGAGACCTATGAAAGTGGTGTAACACCAGTGGGAGATGCTCACCAGCAGTTTTCTGTCCGGTATTATCTGGTAGGGATTATCTTCCTTATTTTCGATGTTGAAGTGGTTTTTATGTACCCTTGGACTCTTGTTTACCAAAATTATTTAAAATCTGGTCCCCTCATACTACTTGAGATGGGGCTTTTCTTTATCCTTCTCATGGGTGGCTATATTTATTTGCGACTACGTGGCGCTTTGAGTTGGGATTAAGGGGGAAATATGTCTAAAGATGGAAGTTCATTTTTTTATCCAACGATCCTAAGTGAAGCTGCTAAATGGGCGCAAAAAAATTCGTTGTGGCCTATGCCTTTTGGTACCTCTTGCTGTGGTATTGAAATGATGTCGACTCTTTCCAGCACTTACGATCTTTCACGTTTCGGCGCTGAAGTGGTGCGATTTTCACCTCGCCAGGCAGATATGCTTATCGTGGCCGGAACCATTACAACTAAAATGGCACCCGTTCTGAGAACAATTTATGATCAGATGCTAGAGCCTAAATGGGTTATTGCGATGGGAGCTTGCTCATCTTCTGGCGGAATTTTTGATACGTATTCAGTACTTCAGGGAATTGATGAAATTATGCCGGTGGATGTTTATGTTCCTGGTTGTCCTCCCATTCCTGAGGGTCTTATTTATGCCATCCTTCACTTACAGGATAAAATTGCCAAAGGTGAGGACCGCAGACCTGCGGAGAGACCAACTCAAGAAGATGCTTTAAATGCCATGAGCTACCGAAAAATGATCGGGGATATCAAGGCCAATTTTATAGTCACTCCTGATCACATAAAAGAGATCAAGGAAAAGCAGGAGTTGAAATAATGAAATTTACAGAAAGCCAGGTTAAAGTTTCAGCTCGTTTGAATGAGAAATATGCAAAAGAAAGAAAGCTTGAATTTGATAAACTCAATGAGCCTGTTCTTTGGGCAAAGAGCTGTGATGATGTGAAGTTGCTTATTAAGCAAATGACTTTGGATGATCAAATAAAAGTCGATTATCTCTCTGATCTTACGGCCTATGATAATCAAGATGGAGAGGATGGAGACAAGAGATTTGTCCTCGTTTACCAACTTTACTCTTTAGAGCTTCATACGCGCGTTCGTATCAAGTGCTTAGTTGATCTTAATGAATCAGCACAAACAATCACTGATCTTTTCCTCGGGGCCAACTGGCTAGAGAGAGAAGTTTTTGACATGTTTGGGATTAAGTTTAATGGTCACCCAAATTTAAGAAGAATTTTGATGGATGAGCGATTCAGTGGGCATCCACTTCGAAAAGAATATCCAATTAAGCAAAGAGAGCCATTTAGTGACAATATTAAGTTTCACTTAGGGGCCAATCCAAAAGAAGTCGACACTCATTCTAAGATTGAGGAGAAATAAGATGGCGAGCTTATTTAATGAAAAAGATCAGCATCAGCTGAATGATTTTTATAACCCAAATGTTCTTATCAATTTAGGTCCTTCTCACCCGGCCATGCACGGAACACTCCGAGTGATGTGTCGAATTAATGGGGAAACTATTGAAGATGCAAACTGTGAAATTGGATACCTTCATCGTGCTATTGAAAAGTTAGGCGAAGAGAAAACTTATCATCAGTGGATGGTTTACACAGACCGATTAAATTACTGTTCTGCTCTTAATAATAATGTTGCTTATGCTATGGCCGTAGAAAATGTGATGAGCATTTCTCCTACAGAGAGATGTCAGTACATCCGAGTCATCTGTATGGAGCTCGCTAGAATTATTGATCACATTATCTGTGTTGCGATCAATGCTCTAGACTTAGGTGCGATGACTGTTTTCTGGCTTCTTTATCACTGGAGAGAAGAAGCTTACACCATGATTGAATCTATGTGTGGGATGCGTTTAACCACAACTTATGCCCGAATTGGTGGGATGAGTTATGATCTGCCTGATAATTTTACAGAAAGACTTTGGAAGTTTTGCGAAGAATTCCCGAAAGCTCTAGATGAAGTTGAGGGTCTTTTAACATCAAACAGAATCTGGATTGATAGAACAAAAGGCGTGGGAGTCATCACGAAAGAAGATGCTCTTAAGTTTGCTATCACAGGGCCATGTTTGAGAGCTGCTGGAATTGATAATGATCTTCGTCGCGATAGACCTTATCTTGTTTATCCTGAACTTGATTTTGATGTCGTCGTTGGTTCAAACAGTGACGTTTATGACCGCTACCTCATTCGTCTTGAAGAAATGCGCCAGTCGGTACGAATTCTTAAGCAGTGTAATAAAAAAATTCCAAATGGTCCTCTTTGGGTCAATGATCGTCGCGTACATATCCCTGATAAAATGGAAGTTTATACGAAGATGGAAGTTCTGATCCATCACTTCAAGATTTTCATGGAAGGGATTGATGTTCCTAAAGGCGAAGCTTTTACTTGTGTCGAAGGACCAAATGGAGAGCTTGGTTTTTATGTTGTCAGTCGTGGGGGCCCGAAAGCTTGGAGGATGAGAGTGAAGTCTCCATCTTTTATGATGTTTCAGGCTTTTGAGAAAACAGTCAAAGGTGGAAAAATTCCTGATGCTGTCGCTCATTTAGGTAGTGTGAATATTATTGCCGGTGAATTAGATCGCTAAAAGCGAGGATTATATGTTGTCTGAAAAAATTAAAAACACGATTAATGGGATTCGCCATCAGTTTCCAACTGAACAGGCACTTTTGCTTCCTGTCTTGCACCTCATCCAGGATGAAAAGGGGTGGGTTTCAGAGGAATCAATGAAGTCTGCTGGTGAGTTTTTAAATTTACCTCTTTCCAAAGTTAAAGAAGTTGCAAGCTTTTACACTATGTACAAGCTTCATCCCCAAGGGAAAGTAGACTTGCAAATTTGCACCAATATTTCTTGTTGGCTCAATGGAGCTGATAAGTTGGTTGCCTGTGCTGAGAAGCGCTTAGGCATTAAGTGTGGTGAAACAACAAAAGATGGTCAATTCACACTCTCTCAAGTGGAGTGTTTGGCCGCATGTGGAACTGCTCCA
>CANEVK010000023.1 GCA_947442115.1 Bacteriovoracaceae bacterium
CTCGGGGGCGCCCAAGCTGAAAACCGGCAAGACCCCCAAAAAGGATATATTCAATATTATTTCTATCTAATATCTCCACTGTTTCAAACAGAGTTGATTTTATTTGTTCTAAATGAGGAAGATTGTGGTCATGAAAATCTTGAATTCTTCTAAAAAGTTCTTCAGCACGCGTTAAAGGAATTTTGGCATGATTCATTTTTCCCCCATCTAAATGAGGTATTCAATTTTAATGCCGGCCCAGTTTTGCTAATCCTGATAAATGATTGTGTAACCTCTTCCATAGATTGATTGGATTTGAATCTTGGGGCCACCCAATTGCCATAATTTTGATCTAATATGGGAGATATGTGAGTCAATGATTCTCTCAGATTCATGACCTTCTTCATACACCAGATCAAGGAGAGTTCGACGCTCAACAATAGAGGAGCGCCTTTGAACGATGTGGTAGAAAATATCAAATTCCTTCCTACCAAGCGTTACATATTTTCCCATAAAGTTCAGAATCCTCTGGTGTGGATTGATTAAGAGTTCACCAAATGACAATTTGGTTTTATTGGATTTCAAAGGAAGATATTTTCTTATCCTTGCTTTGATCTCGTTTAAAGACATAGGTAAACAAAGATAATCATCGGCCCCTGAGTCAAGTGCAAACAATATATTTTTCTCGTTAATGTTTTCACTAAGAAAAACAATTTTTCCCTCATAATCAAGTGATCTTAATTTCGTGCAGAATTCAATCCCGTTTCCGTAATGAGTTTGAGAATCCATTAAGATCATTTGAATTTTAAGTTCCTTAATAAGTTCCCAGGCCACAGAAAAAGAATCTGTAAAATAAATTCTTAGGTCAAATGATTCAAAGAATTTTTTGAGTTGATCTGAATACTCCGACTTGTTTCGAATCAAGAGAATGGTTTTCATAAGCATCATTCTTAGACCATTTTCTGTCGTTGTAAATATTTTTGTTCTCCATAATGTTTACATAATTAATGTTTCTGCCTCCTTTGATTACCATTTTTGTCTGTGGAATCATGCTGCTAAGTTTTTTTGATGAAACATCAGGACGATGTTTTTTTTTGCCATGGAGGGTATTATGTATAAGAGCTTTTATCTCTTATTCTTTTTAAGTGTTTTAGTTTCTTGTGACAAAAAGGATAAAGAGAAAATTCTTGATGAATTATCTTTAAGTGATAATTCTAGTACGAAGACAATTTCACAAGACCCTAGTAGTCCCGTTGATTTGAGTTTAGATGACATCACGAACACGGCCTTGCCAAATGAAGCTTACACGTTTGACAGTAATCTCATCTTTATAGATACAACATCCAGTCAGCAGGGAAAGTTTGATTCAGCCGTCGAGCTGATCAAAAAGGTCGTTGGAACTGAAGAGTTCCGATCTGCTGTTTTAAACCACTCTTATAATGGAGTTAAAACCTTCGTTGACAATGGGGGGCTAAGTAATGCACAGATCTATGAGAGAATTCTTGAAGCAGCTGAGCGTCTTTTTCCACTGAAGAATAATGCAATGGATATGGAGGTTCAGCTCTATACCAATTTAAGTACAAATGTTGTCGGTTATACAAATACGGGAACCAAAAGAATCTACGTGAATACGAAATATTTTAATGTCTATGCTGCAAATAGTGTTGCTGCGAATCTCTTTCATGAGTGGTTACACAAAGTTGGTTTTGGACATGCCTATACCTATTCACCAAGTCGTGATTATTCAGTTCCCTATGCGATCGGGCGCATGATTGGGAAAATGGGCGTAAAGTATTTATAAAATTGAGGAGTTTTTAAATGAAGAATTTATTTTTATTGTTTCTTTTATCTTGTTTTACTGTTGCCTTTGCTCAAGTATCCCATGTGGAATTTGATGAAAATCTTGAAAGAGAATGTTATGCAGAGGCACTCAAATTGGAATGTATTGATAACAAAGAATCTGTTATTGATGAGTGTCTTGAAAAAAAGAAGAATTCGTTTTCGTCAAACTGTCGAAACTTTCATGATGAAAGAAAAAGTCGAAAGACTCACTAATTCTTAAGGTTTTTTGGGTCTCCAGGATCTGAGGCTGAGAGCATTTAAAACGACACAAATCGAGCTGAGTCCCATGGCCGCACCTGCAAGCATGGGGCTCAGTTTTCCACTGGCCGCGAGAGGAATCCCCAAAAGATTATAAATAAAGGCCCAGAAGAGATTTTGCTTAATTTTTTGATAAGTTTTTTTAGATATGAGAATCGCGTCTGAGATAAGGGATGGATCACCATTCATTAAAGTAATGGAGGAGCTATTCATCGCTATATCAGTCCCGGTGGAGAGGGCGATTCCAACATCTGCAGTTGCTAAAGCTGGAGCATCATTAATCCCATCTCCTACCATCGCCACCACCTCACCTTTAAGTTGGTGACTCTTGATAATTTCTAGTTTTTCTGCTGGCGAAACTTCGGCCGTCATATCGTCAATATCAAGGAGATTTGCCACTCTTTGAGCAGCTTGCTGATGATCCCCTGTGACCATCATGACTCTAATGCCATTCTTTTTTAATTCAGCTATACTTTGTTTAGAACCTTCTCTGAGTTCATCCGTGAATGAAATCATTGCAATTATTTTTTTTTCATCCTTATCAACCAAATAAGAAACAGTCTCCGCCTTATTTTGCCATTCTTGGGCCTGTGGTAAATCTTCAATGGAGAGGGTGGTGAGAATTCTTTTGCTTCCATAGAGATAACTTTTATTTTCTATTCTTCCTTCAACTCCAAGGCCTGGAATTGTTTTTTGATCTACGACATGAAAGAGATCACTCTTAGGTAAAGTCTTTAATTCTAATCCAATAGCCTTGGCCAGTGGGTGTTCACTGCCTTCATTGAGAGATTGAATAATAGATATTGCTCTATTTGTTTCACCTACAATCACTTCGACATGAGCGACCACAGGTCTGCCTTGAGTGAGAGTTCCTGTCTTGTCAAAAATAATGGTTGAAATCGATTGAGCTTTTTCCAAGGCTTCTCCATCTCGAATCAGAATACCTGCTTTAGCCGCCACTCCTGTGCCGACCATGATGGAAGTTGGTGTGGCAAGTCCTAGAGCACATGGGCAGGCCATAACCAGCACTGCGACTGCATTCATGATTCCGAGCTCCCAATTGGCCTTAAAAAGACCTGTTAATACAAGCGTTAATAAGGCAATGACTAAAACCGTGGGAACAAACGCTGCGCTGATTTTATCCACGAGTCTTTGGATCTTTGGTTTGTTATATTGGGCCGATTCAAGGAGCTCGATAATTTTGGACAGGAGAGTGTTCGAACCAATGGCGATTGTTTGTACAAGTATTAAGCCTTCATGATTTAAAGAACCACCTATCACTTTATCATTGATAGCCTTTGAAATCGGAAGGCTTTCTCCCGTCATCAGCGATTCATCTAGATGAGTTTCACCTTCGATTATTTTCCCATCAACCGGAATTCTTTCACCTGGCCTTATTCTTAAAATATCATTGAGTTGAATTTCATCAAGCGCAATTTCTTTGAACTCTTGACCTTTTTGAACCCAGACCCGCTCAGGTCTAAAAGACTGTAGAGCACTTATGGCTTCAGTGGTTTTCCTTTTAGCTTTGGCTTCAAGGTATTTTCCCATTAATACGAGCGTAATAACCGTCGCAGAGCTTTCAAAATAGATTTGGTAAGGATTGTAAATGATTCCATAGAGACTAAGTCCATAAGCTGAGGTTGTTCCTAGAGCAACTAAGAGATTCATATCTCCTATTTTTGATTTTAATGAAAGCCATGCTCCCTTATAAAATTTGGCGCCAAAATAAAACTGAACTGGTGTGGCCAGGATCAGTTGGACCCAGGATGGTATTATTTGATGATGTTTATCCCCCATAAAGAACATTGGGATTAATAGGGGAATCGTAAGAAGTGAGCAAACCACAAGCTTTATTAATTCAGGTTTTAAGTCGTCTGCTTGTAAACCTTTGCCTTTTGAGTTCTGGATACTGGCCTCATATCCAATCTTTTTTATTAATTGAATCAGTGTTGCTGGGGATATTGTCTTTTCTTCAATTTCAACTTTTGCTTTTTCTGTCGCGAGGTTTATTTGAACCTTAAGAATTCCATTTTCTTTTAGTAAGCCTTTTTCGATCCGACCAACACAGGCCGAGCAATTCATGCCCTTAATATTTAAATCGATGACTTCTTTCATGATGGTCTCCAGTTACTTAGACATTTCTATCATAGAAATGATGGTTTAAAATCACTATGATTTTTTGATCTTGGAATGTGCTCTCTTTCTCGCTACTATGACGCTATGAAATTTACTAATACCTATTATCAATTGCCTGAGCGCTTTTACGCTCCATTCAAACCATATGCGTTTGGCCATCCTGAGCTTATTATTTTTAATGATTCACTGGCCAAAGATTTAGGTTTTAATCCTTCAGATTTAACCCCAAATGATCTTGCCCAGTTTTTTACGGGTCTTAAAACCCTTCCTGGCTCAGAGCTCAAGGCCTTGGCCTATGCCGGTCACCAATTTGGACATTTTGTTCCAAGCCTAGGTGATGGGCGAGCGGCATTAATAGGAGAAATCACAACTTCTTCTGGAAAATCATTTGATCTCCAACTTAAAGGTTCGGGGCCCACCTTTTTCTCTCGAAGGGGAGATGGTCTTTCAGCTCTGGGGCCGGCACTTAGAGAATATCTTGTCAGTGAGGCTATGTTTTACTTAGGCGTTCCTACCACGCGGTCTCTCGCCGTGGTTGCAACCGGAGATTTGGTGGCCAGAGAAGAAGAGCTTCCTGGTGGAGTTCTCACGCGAGTGGCCTCTAGTCATTTACGAATAGGGACCTTTCAGTATTTTGCTGCCCGAAGAGATCTTGAGGCCTTAGAAATCTTGCTTCACTATTCTGTCAAACGTCACTACTCACATCTTGATCATTTATCTCTGCCTGAGAAAGCCTTGGAGTTTTTAAGGTCTGTGGCCATGAGACAAGTGGATCTCATTGCAAAATGGATGGGATTTGGATTTATCCACGGAGTCATGAACACGGACAATATGTCCATCTCAGGTGAGACACTTGATTTTGGCCCTTGTGCGTTCATGGACCATTTTAATTTTTATCAAGTTTATAGTTTTATCGATAAACAGGGGCGCTACTCCTACGGTGAGCAACCTAAAATCTTGCTTTGGAATCTTTCCCGTCTGGCCGATTGCCTTGTGCCTTTAGTTGATCAAGATGAAAAGAAGGCTGTTGAAAAACTCAATGCCATCCTGAGTGACATTCCTAAAAAAATAGAACAGACCATCACAAATGTTTTTGCTCATAAACTTGGTATTAAAGAAGAAACTGAGCAAAAAGAAAAAGTTGTAGGGGAGTGGTTGAATTATTTGCATGAGACCAAGTTAGATTTTACTCTGGCTCATTATCGACTTTCTCAGATGGACGACTTTTTTCCTCAAACGGAGAGTTGGGAAAAATTTTATAAGTCTTGGAAAGAGGCAAGTCCTGAGCGAACAGAAAATCAAAATCCGCTTTATATCCCAAGGAATCATCTTATTGAATCCGTCATACAGGCAGCTTATCAAGGGGATTATGCTCCCTTTCATGAACTGCATGAAAAGTTGAAAAATCCATTTAGTCCGGGCCAGAAAGAATTAGATAAATTCTCAACGCCACCTGAAGAAAAAGAGAAGATTAAGAATACGTTTTGTGGGACCTGATAAGGCTAGGTCCATAAGAGTATACAAATTAATTTCAAGGTTTAGTGGCTAAAAGTGTCTATTTATTGGTCAAATTGCTGATTTCTACTACAGCAAAAATTACATGTTAGCAGCAAGGACAGGTAAAATAGCTTATTCTAAGGAAAATGAAAAGATACGCCCTGGTCCTCAGTCTATTCATTTCCTGGAATGCCTTTTCCCAGTCCTTATTCATAAAGGAAATGGGTCGCTACTCTTTTAGTTTATCTGACATCACAAAGCTCTTTCAGGCGGAAGCCCCGTATTTAATTTTTAAGGGCGAATTAAACTCAGATGAAGCAAGTTACAAGTTAGTCAAACAAACCAATGAATTTCAGATCAAGGATTGGTTTCAGAAGGATTGGTATGCTTTACAAGATCAATTTGAAGTTGATCTTGATGCCTTCAACAGGTTCTATGAAGGCCAGGATTTTAGTGAGGCCAAAAGAAAGCAATTTAGTCATTTCAAATTTAATAAAGCCTCACTGACTTTTAAAAAAGTGATTCCGGCCATGAAAGAGTGGGGAGGTTTAACCCACCCACCTCTTAAAGTTCTCAAAGCGCCTTTGGAAAAGTACGATACTCGTTTTCGGCCAGTCGATAACAAACAGATTGATCCGACATTCTTCTCACCAATTTTTCATCAAGAGATAGATGATGTCTCTCAATCGGAGCTGAGTTTTAATAACGAAGTCCATGCTTTGGCCGATCAGGCTGCTTACCTCAAGAAAAAAGAATTAATTAAGAACGCTCGTGAAACCATTTATCTCTCCACCCTGATCTTTGGATGTGATCAAACAGGCCAAGAACTTACTCATCTTCTTATCAAAAAACACCAAGCGGGAGTTCGGGTTAAAGTCATGATTGATGGAGCGATTAGCCGCCTACTCAAATCAAGAGAATGCCCAAAAAAAATGCGTGAAGCTGGAATCGAGGTAATTGAAACAACTGATTTCAAAAAATATAAAGGTTTTACTATTTATCATTCGAAAATGCTTGTGGTTGATGGGCAAGAGGCCATGGCCGGTGGCATGAATTATCTTGATGCAGAACACTTATCAAAAACCACCAACTTCATGAATCGTGACGTGGATCTTTATGTGAAGGGACCTCTTGTTTTAGATATGACAAAAGGCTTTCTCGAAAATTGGAATCATCAAGTTGCTCTCACTCAAAAGTATCTTCCACTTCACCAAGACCTCAAAGGATTGATGAAAAAACTTGATGGCCAGAGGCTGCAAGGTCTTCGTGGTCAAAAAATGTATCAGGACATCTTAAGCGAAGACAGCTCGGCGATGAGAGGGGTCTGTCGATTCATTAATCAAGCACCTTATAAGAACCCACACTCCATTGGTCAAGCGTATTTAAAAATTTTAGAGCATACTAAAAATCATCTTGTGATCACAGATCCGATAAAATCAGATTCACGTCGAGATCACTTTTTTGATGCGATCCCTATCGCGGCATTAGATAAGTTTGACATGTTTAATTTGCTGCATGATTCTGTTCAGAAACTAGCTAAAAAGGGTGTCGCGATTGATTACATCACCACTCATATAAATATGGCGGGAAATGAGTATGTATCAGTCATGAATGATAAAATTTCTCAGCAAGTAGAAGAGGATAAAACATTTTTGGCGAATTTTTCTCAATTTAAGCTCTGGAGTGCTAATCAGTTCTATGGTCGCACTCATTACAAAAATTTAATCAAGGATTGGGTGCCTTTTGACAATGTCCATGTCTGGGCCAATATCAGTTTCATGCACTCAAAAATTTTCTATTTTGATAGAGTCATGGCCTCTGTCGGAAGTTATAATTTTCATCATACATCAACTGACCAAGCCTACGAATCCACAACGATTTGTATGGACAGTCATCTCAACCATGAACTAGATAAGATCCTCGTCCAAGATATGGCAAACTCAGTTCCCTTAGTGAGCCTTTAGCCCACAATTTTATTTTTTTTCATATTTTTTTATCGTTTTAAGTAAAACGTCTAGGTCAAAAGGTTTTTCCACCCAGCCAACTGCGCTGATATCTTTTGCTCTTTGCTCGGCATTTGCAGCTGCCGTCATCACCACAATGGGTGAGAGATGATCGTGCTTATCTAAAAATTCAATCGCAAACTCCCATCCATTCATGACAGGCATTTTCATATCCAGCAAGATGAGATCAGGAATGCCTGACGTTTTTAGTAACTGCATCGCCTCAAAACCATTTTCAGCAATAAGGACTTGATAGTCTTCTGATTCTAAAAAATCTTTGAGAGTGAATAAAATATCTTTCTCATCTTCAATAATGAGAATTATTTTCTTTCTTTTTTCATTTGAAGTCATTTTTCCTCCACAGGAAGCTCAAAATAAAAAGTACTCCCAGAACCCACTTCACTTTGAACACCTATTTTTCCGCCATGTAACTCGATAAGGGTTCGACTGATAAAAAGACCAAGTCCTAGACCTCCAGATTTTTCGGTGAGTTCTGTTGATCCTCGGCTGAAGGGGGTAAAAAGCACGGCCTGCTCAATCTGCGAAATGCCTTGGCCAAAATCTTTGACCTCAACTCGAATCAAGGGACCGATTTGCTCACAACTTAGTTCAATAGGACAATTCTCTGGTGTGTATTTGATGGCATTATCAATGAGATTTGAAATGACTTGAAAGATTCTGACGGGGTCAATATTGACTGATAAAGGTTGATCGGGAGCTTCGAATAGAATCTTTCTTTGAGGCTCCTTAATATTAAACTCAGCGACACAATCATTGATCAGGTCCACGAGGTTTATTTGAGCTTTTTTAAGCACTAAAATTCCACGCTCAAGGCGAGAGACGTCTAAAAGATCCATCACGAGTCTAGTGATGCGTTCGACCTGAGATCTCATACGCTTGAGAGTTATTCCCTTAACACTTATCCCTTTATCAAATTCTTTTTGGGTCATTTGAATCAGAAGTGAGAAGACAGTCACAGGAGTTCTGAGTTCATGGGCTGCAACATCGAGGAAGCGAGATTTTAGCATATTTGCATTCTCTGCAAATTCTCTGGCCACTCTTAACTCTTTTTCGAGGCGATACCTTTCCGTGGTATCCAGCAAAACAGCTATAGCGGCCATGATTTTTCCCTTACTATTTAAAATGGGGGCAGAATTAAACCAAATAACATGCTCTTCATTAAGTTGATTCTTAACAATAAACTCTTTGCTCGTCTTAGTTCCCATATTAAGGGCCAGATTCAAGGGAGATTCTTCATGATCTACCGGCGTGCCATCGAGATCGAAGAGTTTCCAATGGGACATTAATTCTGCCACATTAAAATCTTCAACCTTTTCAAACTCCTTTCCCCCTCGTAGTAAAAATCCTGACTGGTTGAGGTAGCGCAAGTGGCCCGTTGAAGCTTCGGCAATGGCTATGCCTGCTTGGCTTTGATCAAGTGCGGCCTGAAAAAAGACATTTATTTCGGCCAATTTTTCTTTAAGTCTTTTTTCTTTTGTTATGTCGGTGAAATTGACAATGACCTGGGTTGTTTCACCTAAGTGATCTTTTTCTTGATAAGCATTGCAGATGGCCCAAACAGGTTCAGCTAGGTCAGGCCGAATCACTCCGATAACCTGGCCCATCACTGGCGCTCCTGATGTGAGTGCCCGATTAACAGGGTAATCTGCTGCCGATAGAATTGATCCATCTTCGTTGATGAAATTCCATCTTGGGTCAGTGGCATTTTTCCCCATAAGCTGATCTTGTGTTAGCCCAAGAAAGTCGGATGCTGCTTGATTACTAAAGGATATAGATGTATCTGGAAGGTGGACCACGACACCGATACTTAGATTTTCCAATAAATTTCTCATCCGAAATTCACTGTCTTGGATGGCCAATCCCACTTCGCGATAGGGCCAGAGCAATGGGTCTTTCTTGCTGATGTCCACCATGGGTTCAACTCACTTCTTAGATATAAGAATTAAGACTCGATATTTGATTGCAAGGAAGCTGCCAGTGAAAGCAAACCATTGATGAAACTTAAAAAAATGTAGGGGGAAAAATGGAGCGGCTTATCAGATTCGAACTGACGACCTTCTGCATGGCAAGCAGACGCTCTACCAACTGAGCTAAAACCGCACGAGAAAAAAGTAAAGTAATTTTAGCCGTTTATATTAAACGCTGTCAACATCAAAGAAAAAGAATTGTCTGATTATTCGGGAATTTTCAAGCCCTTAGAGGTTAAAAAATCTGGGTTATAGAGCTTGGAGAGACTTCGCTCTCCAGTGTCGCACCAAAAAGTGACGATCGTTTGCCCTGGCCCTATTTTTTTAGCTAGCTCGTAGGCACCTAGGACATTAAGGGCCCCAGATGACCCAAGAACAATACCGTCTTGTTGGCGTAGTTTCCAGGCGAGATCTACTAACGCCTGATCGTTGAAATTCAAGGCTTCATCAATTTGTGCCTCTTTGAAATTTGCCACAAGCCTCATGATCCCAATACCTTCTGTGATTGAGCTTCCTGATGATTTAAAGTCTCCAATCTTAATATAATTGTACAGACCAGATCCATCTGGATCAATCAAGTGAACTTTAAGTTGAGGATTTTTAGATTTTAAAAACTTAGAGCATCCGGCCAGAGTCCCACCACTACCAGCAACAGAAACAAGATGATCAATTTGACCATTGGTTTGTCTCCAAAGTTCTGGCCCTGTCGTTTCAAAATGCGCCAGATGGTTATCTAGATTTTCAAATTGATTGGCCCACCAGTATTTATCGGGTTGCTCCTCATGAATTCTTCGAGCAGTGTGATAAAAGTGATTTGGATCAGAGAAAGGGCAAGGAGGAATCAGTTTCAGTTGGGCCCCATAAAATTCAATCAAACGCTCTTTTTCTTTGGCCTGATTATTTGGCATACAGATGAGGACTTCATATCCTAGGGAGCGGCCTACAATCGCTAAACCAATCCCCGTATTTCCAGCAGTTCCCTCGACAATAGTCATTCCTGGTTTAAGATCTCCTCGAGCTATCGCTTTAAGAATCATCGATTTTGCAGCTCGATCCTTGATGCTACCGCCTGGGTTGAGCTGTTCACATTTGAGCATGATTTTACAGCCAGTATCTCGAGAAAGACTTGGAATTTCTATGAGTGGTGTTGAGCCGATGCTGTGAAGGATTGACATAAAAACCTTTTAATCAAATTTTTGCTCAAGCGCCTTTAGAATTTTTAGGTAACTTGGATTTGTGAAACGAACACTTAAGAGTTCAAGAATATCTTTTTTTGCAGAAGGAAGGTTCGGATTTAAAAGAACTTTTACAAAAGCATCTGCCACAATAAAAACTTTGGAAAGAGGATGGAGGTCTTCACCAGGATTATCCTCTAGGCCGATACCATCTAGTTTCCCATGAGACTGCAAGAGGACCGTTTTAATATATTCATTCGCTTCAGGGTTAGTGGAAAGAATATCTACGGCATCTTTAGCATGAGTCAGAACTTGCCTCTTCTCCTCATCAGTGAGGCCAGACTCAGCGAGGTCTCTCATGCTTGTCATCTTCATTTGTATATTTGACTTCAGTGTTGCATCAGCAAAAAAAGAGACAAAGCTCAAAGTCTCTAAATGTTCAGGGCGATACCAGCTTTGCTTAGAAAGAACGTAATGGCACATGAGTGCGAGCATGTGGCAATGTTGATAGGCATAAGAAATTTTATTGGTGAAAAGAAATTTTAAAAGTTGAGCGACCTGTGGGGAGTTTTTCACAGACTTAACCATGGAGTTAATAGAGGCATGAGAAAGTTCAATGGTAGATTCCTCAAACCCAACCGCCAGAATATTTTCTCTTACAATTTCATGAGCATTCGCGGTGGTCAGGATTCGATCCTCGAGTGAAATATCTTCTCGCTCGAGCTTTTGCACAATATTGTTGGTCACAAAAGTGGTGAAATACTGAACGTAGTCTTTTGCAATATAGAATTCTTTTAAGCCTTGTTGCTCATATTTAATGATATCAGCTTTTTCAAAGACATCTTTTGAATGAATCCTTTTAACAAACTGAAATTCATGAGGTCCCTTTTTAATTCTAATATAAACATCACAGGGCGTTTTTTGAATGTCATAAAAATAGTGGACTCCGACAGGAATATAATCAGGTCTAATTTTTTGAAGGCTGTCCTGCAGACTTACTCCAAGAGCATGGGCCGCTTGCTTGATTAAAATCTCCCAACTCACAGGCTCTTTGAGACAAATAACTTCATGAGCAAGTTGTTTGCATTCGCCCATGATGATAAGTGATGTGCTCAAACCTTCGTTTTTAATAAAATGATGTAATTTTAAGGCCGTTTCCTCACTGCCGGATTTTACTTCTGTGATGATGAGACTAATTTGAGGAAGAATCTTCAGCAGATCGATCGCATCATCAGCATTCTTTCGATGAATGACATCTGTCCCAACAAAAGTATTAAGGTTAATAGAAAAGATTTTTCTTAAATCTTCATTTGACTCGATAAGAATGGTTTGGCTCATGAATAAATTTTATCAAGAGTTCCAATATGGTCCAAGTAAATTAATTAAAAACTAAATGAGTCAGGCTCTGCGTGAGGATTTGATTCACCATTCTTGCCAATTAAGTGACCTGAAAAATTAAAACTTTCTGGATTGAAAGCCGTGACTTTGCCTGGGCCGCTCGGAATATCGATGACGTAATGAGGAATGGCCCATCCGGGTAAATGGTCTCGAAGCTGGGCATAAATCTTTCTACCTTCCTCGAGAGGAACATAAAAATGCAGTCCACCTTTAACTTGGTCTGGGTGGTGAAGATAGTAGGGGCGTATTTTAAGTTCTATAAATAAATTCATCAAACGTAAAAGTTCCTCGTGGCTATCATTGATACCTTTCAAGAGAACAGTTTGAGAAAGAACTTGGGCCGGTGTTTTGGAGAGTAAAAGGATCTTTTCCATGGAGTCATGATCGAACTCATCTATATGATTTGCATGTATCGCTAATGAGAGAGTTCTAAATTTTTTTGAATTCTTTGTGATCAGATCTAGAAAAGACGCATCAATTCTTTCCGGCATGATGACCGGATATCGAGAATGAAAACGAATATCTTTAATGGTTGCAATATTCGAAAAACAATCCAAATAATTTGCTATTTTTTCATTGGAAAGCGTTAAAGGATCACCACCTGTAAAAATAATTTCAGAAATTTCAGGATGATTCTTAAGGTAGTTTAAAGTTTTTTTAAAATCATGTTGGAATAAGTCCTCAGTTGACTGCAGCTCGTTTCGCCTGAAGCAATACCGGCAATGAACTGGGCAAATACTCGTAGGAGTAAAGAGTGCTCGATTTTTGTAGCGATGAATGAGTTGAGGTGCTTTGAGAAATTTTTTATCCCCAATAGGATCATTAAAACCATCAAATTGAATATTGGGGTCAACCTCATTATTATGCGGGAGGAATTCTCTGGCCAGAGCACTCTGGGGGCCGAAATATTTAATTTTTTTTGCGATTCTTTGGGGAATAAAAAGTGAAAAATCTTTTTCTGCTTGAGCATGATTTTCCCACCCCTCACCAAGGTAAGAGTATAAGGCCTGTGAACTCTTAAAAGCTTCCTGAAAACTATTTTTCCAGAGTCGGTTCTCGACCATCTTTTTCCATCTGTTTCAAATATTGTCTTTTGTAGTACCAAGCACAGAATCTAATCAAAGCAGCTCCATAAACCGAAATCCCTAGGAAATGATAGAGAAGAGTTTTAAAGGGGAGCACTCCACCCTGATATAAGGTATATAAAATCCACTTAAGAAGAACGATATGAGCTACAAAAATAAATACCTGAATAAGTCTTAAGTTTATATTTTCTTTATTAATAAAATTATTCATAGATTTTCTGGTCTCCAATAGCTCGCCTCTAGGGGGGAGTAGGATTTAATTTTTTTTAGAAGAAAAGATTTATTCATTCCTGAGAAAAGGCATTCTGCAAACAGAACTGGGCCTTTAGGAAGTGGCATGAGTCCTATAGGGCGAACTGGCCTAATACTTTCTTTGATTGAACTCCCTTTGTATTCCAATTTCAAAAGCTTTTTATCTTGCACAAGTTGAGTCAGACCTTTAAGGCGAGTTGAAAAATTAAAGCAATCATTACGGTCAAACTGGGAGAGACGAAAAACAAAGCTTTTTTCCATCGCCGTTTTCTGATCTATTGGGAGCTCGCCAATCTTGGCCATAATTTTTAAGCAGGCCAAAGTATCCTCAATAGCGACGTGGTGAAGAAGTTTAAAATGGGCATGTTCGCTCAGCGTGGAGAGTTTGAAGTTTTTTGGTGAGTCTTGCTGATTCTTATAAATCGCTCGGGCCCATCTACAGGAGTCATACACATCGAGTGGAGGAAAATTAACCTGGAAGTCATGGGAAGCTTTTATTAGGTAACCAAGATCAAAAGATGAGTTATGGGCAATAATGGGATGCCTTTCAACAAAATCCCAAAATTCTTTAAGTGGTTTTTTAATCGTCGGCGCCTCTTTAAGGTGATCATTGGTGAGGCCATGAAACTGAATGGTTGATTCTGGAATTTCAATAAGAGGATTAATGAGGCTGTGGAAGCTAGATATTTCACCCGTTGGCCCAATTTTTACGG
Source organism: Bacteriovoracaceae bacterium (assembly GCA_947442115.1). Classification (GTDB taxonomy): domain Bacteria; phylum Bdellovibrionota; class Bacteriovoracia; order Bacteriovoracales; family Bacteriovoracaceae; genus Peredibacter. The sequence continues at coordinate 14,330 of CANEVK010000023.1, forward strand.
CAGCAATCTCAATGATCTTATCAACAAGGGGTGAGAGACCTGTTGTTTCTAAATCCACTGCTACTATTCCTTTTGGGAAAAGTTTTAATAATGAGGAGACCTCATTTGTTGTGAGCTGCAGTGTTGATTGTGATCTTGACATGGAGCTTCTTATAGCCTTTTTATTAGGCTTTCGTCTAGGGAGAAAGGGGTAAGGTTTCATTGACAAATGCAGAGCGCAAAGTCCAAGATTTCAGGACATTTCAGTCAGTCTTTAAAACAAAAGGATTCACTCCCATGGCCAAAACATTTGATGTGGTTGTTTTAGGTGCAGGACCAGGCGGTTACGTCGCCGCGATTCGCGCCTCTCAGTTAGGAAAAAAAGTGGCAATTATAGAATCTGATAAACTCGGTGGTGTTTGCTTGAACCGTGGTTGTATTCCAACGAAAGCTCTTCTTAAATCTGCCCATTCCGTACATGAAATAGCAGATATGAAATCTCTTGGTATAAATGTTGATCTAAAAAGTCTCGATGCCACTGTCGCTGTTAAGCGTGCCAATGATATTGCAGAAAATATGTCAAAGGGTATCGCCTTCCTCATGAAGAAAAATAAAATTGAAGTCATTAATGGTAAAGGTGTTTTCAAATCCGCGAAGGTTTTGGAAGTCACGGATGCTGCTGGAAAGAAAGAAGAAATTTCAGCGACCAACGTCATCATCGCCACGGGAGCAAAATATAGAACGTTTCCTGGACTTGAGCATGATGGAAAAAGACTTTTTGGTGCTTGGGAAGCCTTAAAAATTGAAAAGCTTCCTAAATCAATGGGTATCATCGGTGCAGGTGCGATTGGTGTTGAGTTTGCCTATTTTTGGAATGCTTTTGGAGTTGACGTTCATATCTTCGAAATGCAGAAGAATTTACTACCGATTGAGGATGCCGACTCATCTAAAGAGCTTGAGCGCCACTACAAAAAATATGGCATCAAAATGAATCTTGGTATCGAAGCCATTACTGCCAAAAACAATGGTCCAGATGTGACTTTTACAGTTACGGAAGCAGGCAAGAAAACCGACTATAAATTTGAGATGGGTCTCATTGCTGTTGGGATGACTGGTGTGATTGATGGCTTTGGTCTTGAGAAGGCGGGAGTTCAAACAGAAAAAGGCTTCATCAAAGTTAACGATATGTATGAGACGACTGCGAAGGGTGTCTACGCGATCGGAGACGTATCTGGGCCGCCACTACTTGCCCACGCTGCTTCTCACGAAGGTGTTGTTGCCGCTGAACATCTTGCGGGTCTTCACCCTCATGCCATAGATAAAATGAATATTGCCGGTTGTACTTATTGTCAGCCTCAAGTGGCTTCAGTTGGCCATACTGAACGTGCTCTCAAAGAAAAAGGTATTGAGTACAATGTTGGAAAAGCGCCTTTTATGGCCAATGGTAAGGCGATCGCTTCCAATGAAAAAGATGGGTTCATCAAGGTTTTAACTGGCAAAAAACATGGTGAGCTTTTAGGTGCCCATATCGTGGGAACCCATGCGACTGAGCTTATTCATGAATACGTTTTATTTCGTACAATGGAAGGCATTGATGAAGATATTTTTGCAACCATCCACCCACACCCAACTCTTGGTGAGTTCTTGGGTGAAGCCGTTATGGCCGCGAAGGGTAGAGCACTTAATTTA
>CANEVK010000024.1 GCA_947442115.1 Bacteriovoracaceae bacterium
GATGATGGACATAAGTGAAATCAAAGAACAAGAATTTCATCTCCAGAAAATGAATGATGAAATGAATACGATTCTAGATGCATCTGGATTAGGTGCCTGGGAGTGGTTCCCAGATTCTAACAAAACTAATTTTGATCCTCGTTGGTGCCAAATGCTGGGGCTCAAATTTGAAGAAGTTCCACATGATTTTAAATTATGGGAAGAGCTTATTCATCCAGAAGATTTCTCCATTGTAAAAAACAAACTTCAAGATTGTTTATCAGGAGAAGTAACAAAATTTGAAAGTATTCATCGAGTGAAGCATAAGAATGGTTCTTGGATTTGGGTGCTGGCGTATGGAAGCATGAGAGCAGAAAAAGCGAGAAGCTTTTGTGGAACATATCTTGATATTACACGATTTAAGGAAGTAGAGAATTTAGCTTCAAATATTCAGCACATCGCTCAGATTGGCGGATGGGAGTTGGAACTTGCGACAGGAAAGACGATCTGGACGGAGGAAACCTATAAGATTCATCAAATACCAAAAGGGACTCCAACGGATAAGCTGATGGGAATTGATTTCTATGGGCCTCATGAAAAACAACGCTTAACTGAAAGAATTCAGGCCTGTGAAAGAGGAGAGACATTTAAAGAAACTTTTCAGTTTAAAGATGCACTTGGATCGCTTAAGTGGGTAGAAGTGATGGGGAAACCTGTTCATAATGCTCGAGGCGAAGTATCAAAATTACAGGGGACTATTCAAGATGTGACGACCTTGGTGTCTTTGTCAAAAGAGCTTAATAGTTTTTTTAATGTTTCCTTAGAATTACTTTGTATTGCAGGATTTGATGGTAAATTTAAAAAAATTAATCCGGCTTTTTGTGACCTTTTACAATTTTCAGAAGATGAATTAAAGCAGAGTAAGTTTATTGACTTTATTCACCCCGAGGATGTTCAGTCTACCTTACACGAGATGAAAAAATTGTCAGAAGGGATTCCTACGATCCGTTTTGAAAATAGATACAGATGTAAAGACGGCACCTACAAAATACTGAGTTGGGCCTCGAGACCAGATCAGAAGTCTGAGCTCATCTATGCTGCTGCTAGAGATGTGACAGAAATAAGAAATAAAGAAAGAGAATTCACCCAGCTTATTAACGCTATTGATAAAAGTGCCATTGTCGCGATTACGGATGAAAAAGGTCGCATTCAAAGTGTTAATGAAAATTTTTGCCAAATAAGTGGATATAGTCAGGAAGAATTAATTGGTCAAGATCATCGGATTATTAATTCCGGTGCTCATTCCAAAGATTTTTTCAAGTCTTTGTGGACTACATTACTTGATGGGAAAGTTTGGTCTGGAGAAATAGAGAATAAGGCCAAAGATGGTCACTCATATTTTGTACAAACAGTGATTACGCCTCTGACAGATGTTGAGGGTAAAATAAAAAAGATGATTGCCATAAGATTTGATAAAACTAAACAGAAAGAATCCGAGAGGCTACTTGAGGAAGCCGAAAGAGTGGCCAGGATTGGTAGCTGGTCTCTTCAATCAGATTCAGAAGAGTTTATTTTTTCAAAACAATTCTTTAAGCTTTTTGATATTTCAAGACAACAGCATATGGCTAGTTTTAGTGAAATTAAGTCATATCTTTTTGATGAGGATCGTCAGTTGTGGGAAAGAAGACTGGCCGAATGTGCAAAGGATTTTAAAAATTTTAATATTAGAGTGCGCAGATACAAAGAGGATAATTTTTTACAGTGGTTTGAAGTAAGAGGAGAGCCTTGGTTTGATACAAAAAATAATTTAAGAGGCTTTCGTGGGACATTCCAGGACATCACTGAACTGGTAGAAGCCGAAGAACGTATCAAACATGAGCGTGCAAAGGCCTTGCAAAGTGCCAAACTTGCTTCACTTGGAGAGATGTCGGCCGGTATTGCCCATGAAATTAATAATCCTCTGGCGATTATTAGTGGCATGATGTGGATCCTTCCTTCATTAATGAATGATCCTGCGCAGTTTGAAAAAAAAATAGCGACCACTAATCGAGCGATAGAGAGGATTTCAAAAATTGTTGGAGGTCTTAAGAAATTTTCCAGAAGTTATGAGAAAAGTGATAAAAAACTGCACTCTCTTGCAGATGTGATTAAAGAATCCTTGAACCTCGTTGGCACTAAATCGGCGCGCCATTCAACTCCACTTGAAGTTCAATTAAATTCAGATGCCCTGATTTCTTGTGATGAAATTGAAATTGAACAAGTCTTGGTGAATTTAATAAATAACGGTATTGATGCGGTTAAGAACCTGAATGAGCGCTGGATTAAGTTAGAGTTATCAGATTCAAGTGATGAAGTGATTTTAAGAATCACTGATTCTGGTTTTGGAATTCCCCTTGATGTTCAGGCCAAGCTTTTTCAACCATTTTTTACGACCAAGGCGGTAGGTGAGGGGACAGGACTGGGTTTATCAATTGTGAAGGGCATCCTTGAAGATCACAAAGCAACCATTGAAGTCCTCAATGATCAGCCTCGTACTTGTTTTGAAATCAAGTTCCCAAGAATTTATACTTAATTAGCCTTGTAATTGTTCTTCAGAGATGTTGATGAGAGTAAATTCATTACTCATAATTTTTTCATTTTCACATTCAATTTTTGCTTTAAAACGGAAGGAATGATTATTTTTTTCAATCAGCTCAACAGTGATATTTAAGATATCCCCTGGACGAGCAAATTTTTTAAATTTTGCAAAATGAACAGCACGAAGAACTCCAAGGGCATAGCCTTTAGTTTTCTCGGAGTCGTAGTTCTCAACCGGAGAGTGAAAGAGAGTGATGAGCAATCCTGCACTTTGAGTCGTCATTTCCTGCATCATGGCCCCAGGAACAACAGGAGAGTTTGGGAAATGGCCTTGAAGATAAAATTCATTCAGGTTCGGGATTTTCTGTGTCCTGATCATATCGGTTGAGGAATCAATGATTTTATCAATCATAAGATAAGGGCTGCGATGATGTAATTTTTGCTCAATAATGTTTGTCATATTATCTAGATTTCACATCTAATCTTTAAAATGTCAGACATAAAATGAAGTTTGTAGAGGATTTGTCTTACTCAGGATGCTTTCTTTAACTGCTCCGTGAGATTTTTCATCTCAATAGTGGTTTTTTTAAGCCTCTGAGCAAGCATGCGGGCGATATTCATCATGAGTATTGAAAAAAGGCGTGATTTTTTTTAACTCTTGTTTTTTTTCGGAGATTATAGCGAACCAAGTTGATCTATCTATGGTTTCAATTCTTTTTTAATAATCATTTCTATATCTTAATTTTCTTTTTGATGGATCAAGTGGCATATAGACCTCTATCGATCTTAGTGGATCAATCTTGCTTCGATCGAGTTCCATCACTTGGCAGCTTGGTATCCACCACCAGTGTCCATAGTACTCATGAAGATTCATCACTCTTCCCCCCCAAGGGCAGTAAGGTTGAGTTTTTGATTGTGGATAATAGATCCCAAAGCCTCTTTGTCCTTCAGGCGCAAGAACACTGTAAGCAACTCCTGGAACAAGAGCAGGACCAGTAGGAGCGATAAGGTGAAGGCGGCATAGATTTTTTGTGAGACTTGTTTTACTCCAGGCCAAAAATTCTCCGCCTACAGTTTTGATAAAAGTACCACCGTAGGGACAAGTTTTTGTGTTGATAGCAGGGGTGACATAGTAGACTCCAGGGCCACCATCATTAAGTTCTGTTTTGACAATATAGGGTATGTCTTTTGGTAGTAATCCAGAATCTAGCATTTTCAGGACACAACGATCGTCAATCAGTAACCCTCCCCATATACAAGGTTTAGGATAGGTGATTGATGGTTTATTCTCTACAACATTAACTTCATACTTTACACCGGGTACTAAGGGTGGATGAGGAAAATTGATAAGTGAAGGAGCTTCTTTTCTTTTAGCAGTCACTTTAACCCAATCAACTTGAAGTCTTACAGGATTTTTAAGTTGAGAGATATCATTGGCCAGGACATTCTTTTTAAAAAGATTAACTAAGTTTTTACCACGGCTCAGCTGCATATCTAAAATAACATACATCTCGTGATCTGGAATTCTGACCTCACGTCCCTTTTTTTTGTCTTTGTTGGTAATAGTGTGAGTAATTTTACCATCAATCTTATAGACAATTTTTGTCGGCTCCCATTCGGCGGAGAAGGTATGGAAATCTCCATGATAGATCGCCATTTTGTCATTGATAAAACCTTTGTTGGTTCCATCAACTCCCCAATGAAGACTCTGGTAAGCATAGGATCGAACATTACTCAAATTCTCTACCCAAAACTTAAGCGGATCTCTCCATGTAAACGGTATATCCGGAAAAATTTCAAGCACATCAATTTCTTGATAGTTTCTTTCAGGGTCTGTAGGGATTCTTCTCTCGTAGGGTCTTGTTCTTGAATCAAACATCCACAGGGCGGGAAAGGCCCCTGGCCCCATATCCATGCGTGCTCTAAATTCTATCTTAGCATACCTGAAATCAAAACCTGGGTGTTCTCCTCCAAATGAAGGTCTGGAATCAATTCCTCCAGATATGTAGGCACATTTTGGAACTCCACCCTCTGTATGAGTACAGGCAGGTTCATCAAGTTGTACGCCATCATTACTAGGTTGAGCTGTAAGAGTAAGGAGTCCTTTTGATACATTGATTTGATGAGCATCCCAACGATAAGTCTTCTCTCGTCCATAGACTGAATAGCCTTGCCATAGTTTCCAACGGCACTTATTAAGTTGGGCGGTCTGAGATAGGATTTGAGCATCAAGATTTCGACACTCTCCGGTATTACCCCATTCCGGTCTTGGGCTGCAGTTAGGAACCATGCTAAAGCATGCTGGATCATCTTCTGCCGTAGGCCCGGTAAAGTCATCAAACATGATGACCTGACACTCCTGACCCTCACAAACAGCGGAATGGACGAAAGGAGACCAAATGAGAAAAAGAATTAAAAATTTATAGCTCACATGATCTTATCGGAAGGAGACAAAATAACTTGAGTAAATATATCGGGGCCCGATAAGCCCCGATGAATAGCTTATAGATTATTAGTGCTTGGTCTCAACACCTTGGGCAGATTTATCGATAGTGATGGGAATTTTTTTTGATTTTCTCTGTGTTTCTGGTGTTTTTTCAATTTTAACTTGAAGCATCCCGTTTTTATAAGAGGCAGAAATTTTTTCAGGATCAATCTCATCACTTAACGGGATAGCACGATAGAAACTTCCGTAATTTAATTCTGATCGGTAATAACCTTTTTTTTCTTCTTTATGCTCTTCTTTCTTTTCTCCTTCAAGAATGAGGCAATTATCCCTTACGGTGACACTCATCTCCTTATCCGACATTCCTGGGACCTCTGCCATTACAAGATAAGAGGTGCCACGATCTTGAATTTCAATCCTCGGCATAAAAGAAGTAGAGGGTGTAGGCACTGCCGGTAAATTTAAATTATCAAAAACATCCATAATTTCATCTCGTAAATTTAAAAATGGATTCAGCGAATTCGACCAAGGCCCAAAACTTGAAAACCAGGGAGCAAGAGAGCGATCATTTTTTTTTGAAGTCGTAAGGCTTTTGTTTCCAAACATAAAGTGCTCCTTTGAGTGAATTGAGGTGTTCAAACACCTAATGAGAAGACACTAAGTTATTTTTAATTCCCCCTCAATCATTGGAGGCCAAATTAAAGCTTAAGTTTTTTTGGGTATAATGACAAAGATCAAATGATACTTTTAAAATGCCTGTATGTTAAAGGTTGATATTAGAAATTGTTCATACTTTTCATCAATTAATCTGATTATAATTATTAATTTGGTCATCTTTATTTCCTGGGCCTTGGTGAATATTTATAATCATGAATTCATGACGGAACATTTTCTCGTTAGTTGGGCTGCAATTCAAGAGGGGAGATGGTGGACACTCATTACTTCATTGTTTTCGCATTATAATTTATTGCATCTTATTCTTAATATGTATGTGCTAAAAGAGTTTGGTGATTATCTAGAGTTAAACATGGGGAGTAAAAAATTTCTCGTGCTCTATTTATTGGCCGGTGTTATAAGTTCATTCTCTCATTGTCTTTTTTCTCGTTATTTGCTCATGAAACCAGAATTATCTGCTTTAGGAGCATCGGGGTCAATATCTGGTCTGCTCACCTACATTGCGTTTTTAAATCCTCAAAAGAAGGTTTATTTTTTGGGACTAATTCCTGTTCCCCTTATCTATGGAGTTGGCATGCTGGTGTTCATTGACCTGAGAGGTCTATGGGGACAATACCAAGGGGAGATGAGCTTTATTGGCCATGGGGCCCATCTCGGTGGATGTATAGGGGGGCTGGTCTTTGCTATCGTGATGAAGAGAAAATTAACGCTTTTGAATAGTTAAAATATTGCCAAGGTGGCGACATCGATCAGCTTGCTCATAAATTTTCAATTGAGGGACTGCAAATGCAGAAGACCCTCCGCCATCAAGATTGAGTGCAGTTGTTTGACCAACCCCACAGATTGGATTTTTGATAAAATGAGCATACTCAAAGAGAGTCATCCCTGTTTTTGCAGTTTCAGCTCGAGCATCAATAGTCACTAGAATAATTTCATTTTTTCCATCTGCCGTTCCAATCGATGTTCTCGATCTTCTTGAGTTAAGCACACTGTCACTAATTTTCATCTCACCATTGATAAGTAATTTAGGATAGGCCTGAACGGCAAAATTAAAGGTTCCTGTATCTTGAGGGGACATGACACTGCCATAGCGTTGAATGAAGTCGTCCTTAGTTTCTAAATTAATTAAATCCTGTGTAACGTAAAGGATACCAGATGAAGAGATCGTTTGTGATGTGAGTTCAGATGACCATACTTTCTTTTCATCGATGGCAATACCTTGAATCCCCCCACTAGGCATAACAAAAAAATTACAGTTGATGGCGCCAATCACATTTTCCGCAGTATGACTGATTATTTTTTCAATGTATCTATCCGTAGCTGGATTACAATTTAAATCTTTAGAAGGTGATTGAAAAAGGAGTTTGTTTTTTAGCAGATTAATCTTGAAGGCCCTCACAGTGACAGATCTATCCTGTGAATTTTCCCATCGCCGCTCTTCTTTATTATAGGGTGTGTAACTAAGATCGTACTTGGTCCAACTGACTCCATCTGAGAGATCAGTCCATGTCACTGCGACCTGTGGAGTGCAATTAAAACCAAAAGCAAAATTGATGGAAGAGTATAAAAGGATAAAGATAAATAAGTTTTTCATGTGAATCAAAATAGAACGTCTTTATCAACCTTGACTAGGGGATGACTAAATATTTCAAAAAGCTTTCCTGATAAATTTTAAGAGCTTAGCGCTTCTTTTGGTTTTCTTTTAGTTTTTCATTAAGTTTTTTGAGGTTATCCTGCCAGTTCGAGGAGGTCTTCTTGACCTCTTGAGCTTCAGGCATCTGCCCCGCTGGAGCATTTGAGTGAGAAGCAGTGGAAGCATGGATCAGAGGGTAAAAGGGAGAATCTTTTAAAACTTTTTCGGGTAAGAAGAGTGTCATGAATTCCTCTTCCTTAAGGAGCGCCTTCTTTTCATCTTCGAGAAAGGACTGGGAATCAGAATCTTCATTTTTTGAATGGGTGTCTTGAATAATGGTCAGCTTACCCTGAGGATTCAGTTTAAATTTTTCATTCTTAAGGTTAGAAATTTCAACTTGTCCCTCTAAAAGTCCAAACTCAGAGACAGATAAGTTTTTTAATTCTTGATGATTGATGAGTAATTCAGTGCCTCTGATCCCCATGACTGCAAGTTTTGTCTTAATTTCTAAATCACCTTCTTTCGCCTTATTTTTGATAAGACTTCTGAGTTGTCCTTTAATCATGGATATAATCATTTTCCGATCAGTCTTGGTATTGTACTGAAACTCAGTAATTTTAATCTCGCTATTGGCCCCTAACTGAATGGTGGAATCATCAATCATCAGTATTTTAGCAAAAGACTTGGCTTCGGTTACAATCTTATCATTTTTATAGAAACGAGTACCTTCTTTAACAGGAGTAAGTTGCCCATTATTTTCTTTGAAGACCCCACCCCGGAAAATCTTTATCTCACCACAATAGTTCGGGACCGCCTGGCCAGAGTCTTTGTTAAAAGTGAAGTCATTGGCCAAAACAAATGATGAAATAAGTAAAAAAAAGAATGTGTTCATTTCAATAGCATAAACAATACTTATAATTTTTGTCTAGTAGGAGACTTTCAAGCAACCCTTTCCCGGACTTTGCACTTGATTGAAGTGAGTTGTCTTTTCCATTCATAAGAGTTGACTAAATTTTTATGGTTCTTCAATTTTTTTATCTGAGAGCGAAAATTTGCCATTAAGACCATCCAATCATCCAGGCTGTAGGGGTAATCAATAACTGGGTTCTTGAAACTCTTATAAATCGCCTGGTGGGGAAGAACCTGTGCAGCAAGATGGTGATAACGAACTGACTTACGACCTTTAACCTTTTGAGCTGGAGTTTTCATGGCAACGCCTTTGTAAAGGTTTGAGGACTTATTAATCTTATCATGAATTGTGATAAAAGTGACTTAAGATAGAACAGGATAAGTCCTCAAGATCGTGACATATTTGAAACAACAAAGAATTTAGTTTATCAATTAGATCGTTTGACTACGGAGTATTTTTCCAGAGTGGAACTGGGGGATAACTCGCATACCGCGGGCCCTGAGTGCTATATTTTGAGATGAGTTCATGAGTCTTTTTTTTATTCATTTTAAATACCCACGATTTTCTTGATCTTTTTCTATCGAGCGAAAAAGAGCGGCAAAATTACCTTCTCCAAAGGATTGATGGTTTTTCCTTTGTATGATTTCTATAAAAATAGGGCCGATTATATTTTTGGTAAAAATTTGGAGTAAGTAGCCATTCTGGTCACCATCGATAAGAACTTGATGATCTTTTAATTCCTGATGATCTTCAGTTACGTTTTGAACACGATTAAAGATCGTTTCATAATAACTTTCATTAATATTTAATGTGTCTATGTGAGAAGTTCTGAGAGCATCTAAACTTTTTAAGATATCATCTGTTAAAAAAGCAAGGTGCTGAATCCCTGGACCTTTGTATTCTTCGAGATATTCATTTATCTGAGATTTCTCTTCGGTGCCCTCATTGATAGGAATACTAAAAGTTCCGCAGGGTGATTTTAGTGCAAAAGAGGCTAGACCTGTCTTTTCACCCCTAATCTCGAAATACTTCACTTCAGTGAAACCGAAAATTTCCTTGTAAAAATTTGCCCATTTTTGAAGCGTTCCCTTTGGAACATTGTTAGTAAGATGATCAATGCGAGTAAAGCCTTTGTCTTTAACATGAATAGAGTTAAATCCATTACTAAAACCTAGTCTTTGATAAAAATTTAAATCCTCAGCTTGATCAATTAAGTAGATCAGTGAATCCCCAATCCCATAGATCGCAGGGATCTTTTTTCCATCAAGGACAAATTCACCGTTAGCAATCTTTGCACCTTTTTCTACGCATTTCTTGAAGGCTTCGTTTGTATTTTGAACTTTTAGACCAATCGAAGAGATGGAGGGTCCATGGATTTTTTTAAATTGGGCACTGTGACCGGTTATTTTTTGGTTAATGATAAAATTGATTTCATTTTGATTGTAATGGACTTGCTCTTCTTTAGCTGTTGAAGAGACTTTTGAAAATCCCAGTTTTAAAAATAATCTATGGAGATGATCAGGTTGAGGGGAGCAAAATTCAATAAACTCAATGCCCTTTATGGCGATAGGGTTTTGTTCATGCATCTGTTCCTCCTTACGCTATTCATATAAGGATTTAACCCTGAATGTGAGGGGAATACTCTGATCTATGTCAGTCGTTTAGGCATTAAGTGATGAGGAGATAAAGACTACCTTAATATTTAATTTTTTAAGGCGAGGGATTTAATATAGTTTGTTAAATCTTCTCGATCAGCTTCTGAGAATGGTGATTTCCAGCCCGGCATATCTCCTTGCCATTGAGAAATACTCATAAAAAATTTAAAATTATTTACTTCCTTGGCCAACTTTTTCAGGTTTACGGCCTTAAGGTGCCCCGCCTGATGTCCCTGTCCGTCGGCCCCATGACACTCGAGGCAGTTTTGTTGATAAAGGATTTGACCCCTGTCCACAGAAGCTTGATCTAATTTTGCCAGGATCGGTTTTAAATTGGTGTCGGTTTCAGTAGGAATTATTCCATGACGCATTTTTTTTTCACTTTGATAGTAATCTCGCGATTCCTGATTCACCCTGGCGCAGGCAAAGGGCAGGAGGGTGAGGAAAAGTAAAAATAAATTCTTAGGCATGTTTTAACCTTGTTTCATGATATTTCTGGTAATTACCATAGCTTTACTTAGGATATTTAGACAATTTTAAATTAACTTTATTTGAATTTAAATTTAATGTTTGACGCCTCCCCTAGAGATCGGCAAGACTTTAGGGACACACACAAGAATTGATGAAAACTTCACAACGGAGGACACACATGGAAAACACAGAAACAACTAAGAAAACTAAAACGGCCCGTAAACCAAATGCAGCTTTTATGAAGACGATGACTCCTTCAGCTGATCTAGCTGCAGTTATTGGGAACAATCCTGTTGCTCGCACTGAAGCTGTAAAACTCATGTGGGATTATATCAAGGCCAATAATCTTCAGAACCCAAATAATAAGAGAAACATTCTTGCTGATAATAAACTTTCTAAAGTTTTCGGTAAAAATGAAGTTACTATGTTTGAGCTCACTGGCCTAATCGGCAAGCACCTTAACTAATTAGTAAAGGCCCTCGAATAGGGGGCCTTATTCTTCTCTTATAGCTTTTGGATTAACAGTCATTGGAACGCCAGATGCATCCCAGATAGCTTTCTTATGTGATCCAATAATAATCTTCTTCGACTTAAAAGACACATCTACGAGAGCGTTAAACTTATCTTCCACAGCATAAAAAGACATTTTAAGTAGAGCTTCTTCCTTGTCTCCACAGTTTTCAACCTGGTAAGGCGGTTCTGTTCTTTTGAGTAGGCGAGTGAGCTTACTTTGCTCTTTTGTAAAAACGTAGACCTCTTTGGCCTGATCTAGAGTTTCTTCATATGTTTGAAGGGCAGGGCCTACTTTATCATCAAAGCAGGGATAGCAGTAGTAACTATGGGTTAGCTCCTTGGGGATCTTTCTCATGAAGCTAAAATTTTCTTCTCCAGAAAATTGGGTGCATGACTTACATACAAACTCTTCACAGAGCCCACATTGGTAGGAGGGGCGCGGTTTTCTACAGGTTTTACATAATTTTTCAGTCATTTATGAATCCTCATTTAGTGCCAGATACCTTTATGATACAATAAGTTCATGCCAAGGTCTTTTTATTTATTATCCTTTAGTATTCCCACCTCTATTGGAATCGCCTTTTACTTGAAAGGGATATTTGCCTATCTTCCCGTGTTTTATTCTTTCCTTTTTTTACCGGCATTAGAATTAATTTTGAAAGAGAATGCTCAAAATCTAGATTCCCAGGAAGAGCTGTTAAAAAAAAATGATTTTTTTTACGATCTTATCTTGTGGGCCATGGTTCCGATTCAGTTGTCTTTATTTTTTTATTTTCTTTTTTTGATGAGTACAGATTTAGATTTGATTTCGCGGATAGGAATTATTTTAAGCATGGGCCTTGGTTGTGGGGTGCTAGGGATCAATGTCGCTCATGAGTTAGGTCACAGAAACAATTCATTTGAACAAGGATTGGCAAAACTACTACTCTCAACCTCTCTTTATTGGCACTTTTTTATAGAGCACAATAAAGGACATCATAAAAATGTTTCGACTCCGCTAGATCCGGAATCTTCTAGACTTAATGAATCTCTCTATCATTTTTGGGGCCGCTCCATCATTGATAGCTTTCGATCAGCGTGGAAAATTGATCGAAGAGAAATGATAAAAGCGCTTCTTTTTCAACTCTTTGGTCTTGGATTGATTTTATATTATTTTAATTCGCTCACTTTGCTTTGTTTTTTATGTTCAGCACTTTTTGGGATTCTATTACTTGAGTCAGTCAATTACATTGAACACTATGGGCTCGTACGCCGTGAAATAACTCCCGGCAAGTATGAAAAGGTGCTTGTGAAGCATTCTTGGAATGCCAATCATCCGCTTTCTCGCGCCATCTTGTTTGATCTTTCAAGACACTCGGATCATCATGCCTATATTAATCGCAAATATCAACTACTCCGACATCATGATGATTCTCCACAATTGCCAACTGGTTATCCTGGGATGATTTTGCTTTCTCTCATACCACCTCTTTGGTTTCGAATCATGAACAGGAAACTGAAAGAATTATGAATTTCAAAAAAACCTTCAACATCTTTGTTCTTGTCATGTGTGCTCTGACTGTGTTTTTAATAACTGCTTTAAGTGTTTCAATTTTTAGTTGGAAGCAGGGGTTGATTTATGCTTTTATCCTCGTTGCTTTTTTTGCAGGGATAATTGGCCTAGGGTTATGGTCTCAGCGGATTAAAAAAGTGGTAAGACCAGTTTCTGTTGAGCAAAGTTCAACTGCGGGGCTCGAGATTTTCGAAATTAGGCTTCAAGAGAGTTTGAAAAACTTTGAATTCAATCCTTTTCCATTTTTGATAGCACTCATTATTATTCTTTTTATTTTAAATTTTCAGTTCATTCTCAATGGAATGGATATTAATTTTACAAGTATTGTCTTTGGGATAAACACAATCATCATGATTATTTTTTTTGCTGTTGCTCTCCTTTTAAAAAAGGAACTCAAGTTAAAAAAAGAACTTATTCATCCTTTTCCAATCAGGAAATTCGTATTGAGTTCTAGTGGCTTGAATCTTCCTTTTGAAATTCTCACCAATGCAGCTCAACAAATAGCTTTGAAAAATAAAGAAGCTGATATTTTTATCCCATGGAGCGATATCCAATCATGGGAGATTTATCCTGGAGGTGGGCGTGCCCCATCGCAATTCTCCCTTGAGTTAAGGGGTGATTCAAAAAAGTACGCCTCCTTAATGGGTCTCCTGGGAATTGTTCGCATCCCTGAAATTTCACAAAATGAGTCCAAGGTCATTGAGTTTGCAACTCGATACCTTTCTTGTGATATCCACTACCGCTAACTTACTTAATGACAAGTCCAGCCCCCATCGACGGCCATCGCCTGGCCAGTCATATAGGAAGATTTATCTGAACATAACCATAAAACGGCTTCAGCTATTTCTTCCGGCTTTCCAATCCTTCCCATGGGCACATCCTTTGCCATAGATTGTTCATCTCCTTTAGTAAATCTTGATAGCATTGGTGTTTGAATAGTTCCGGGGCAGATAGCATTAATTCTTATCCCATTTTTGGCATTTTCAATCGCTGCTGTTTTAGTAAGTCCAATAATTCCATGCTTACTGGCAACATAGGCGGGTATATTTTCAAATCCTACAAGCCCAGCGATTGAGGAACAATTCACAATGTTTCCTCTTTTGTATTTTAACATCTCTTGCAACTCATATTTCATACACAACCATAAACCTGTAAGATTCACAGAGATTGTTTTATTCCAATTTTCTGATGTACATTCGTTCGTCGGCGCTGGAGTTCCTTCTATGCCAGCATTATTGAAAGCATAATCTAGTTGGTCGAAGTCTTTGATTGTTTTTGTGATGAGTTCCTGAACTTCTTTTTCATTTGAAATATCGCACTTGAAAAAAGAAGCTTTGCCTCCCATTTCTTTAATCTTGTTTACAGTTTCAAAACCTGAAACCTCATCACGGTCACTAACAATCACTTGTGAGCGATGATGGGCAAATAGCAACGCCGTTGCTCGGCCTATGCCAGAGCCGGCCCCAGTTATCAAAATAACCTTATTTTCATATTCATTCATGTTATCCCCTTGATTTTAGGACGGAAATCTCTTGGGGATTTTCTCAGGTCTATTGGCCCATCATCAACTCAAGAAAAACTCAAATTTTTCAAGGAATTTCCGATAAATAAACTATGGTTCGTTCTTTTTTGATGCTGCTTTTACTAGGAGTCTTCATTCCTCTTCATTTAGAAGAGAAGACTGGGCCATCGCGTTTACCTGCGGCCGAAGATGAAACAAAGTATGGTTGGAAGATTACATTTGAAGATGAGTTTGAGGGGAGAGATAGAGCGATTTCAAGGGGGACTCCCGCTTCATGTTTTGACATGAAACCACAGTGCCTCATTCAATATTGGACTCAAAAAGAGTGTCGCTTTGAATACCATGACCAACTTAAAAATCTCAACAAGTGCAACTGGCGTGTTTATGACATGTACAATTGGATGGATTTTGATGCTCCAGAAGGTCAGGGGATTAATGCACTAAATCCCTCTCAAGTTGAAGTTAAAGATGGCAATCTTTATCTTTATGCAAGTCGTAGTTCTACACCATCTGGCCAGCTGGATTGCAAAAGAAAATTTTATGATCCTGAAGCAAATTGGGACAACTATAGCAAAAAATGTCCTTTTATCTCAGGCGGTCTTAATAGCAAGATTCATGAAAATCAAGGGCAAAAAGTTGGTTTTGCTCAGGAGTATGGGCGCTTTGAAGTCAGAGCGATTCTTCCTGATGGGCCTGGAACTTGGCCCGCTCACTGGTTACTTCCCGATGTAGAACCCGATAAAAATTCTTCTGGCAAAGGCTGTGGCTGGCCCTTTAGTGGCGAGATCGACATTATGGAAATGTGGGCCGATCAAGAAGGAAAGAAATATAAAGGTGGTCTCATTACTGGGGATTGTGAGCAAAATATTGCAGGTAATAAAGGTGGCTATGGTAAGTCCCGTACAATTACTTCAAACTATCACCTTTATTCAGTTGAATGGACTCCCAATTATGTAAAATTTATTTTTGACGATGAAGTTATAGAAACCGTCTACAAGGATGAACTGATCCGAAGCAAGTATCACGCATCCGATGGAACGAATTATTCTGCCGATGAGTTAGATGATCGTTTCAAGCACCCAGCTCGAATTCCAAACCATCCTTTTTACTGGATTCTTAATACAACCATTGAAAGAGCGGCAGGTAAGAAAACAAAATATCGGCCTGATCCAGATAATTTTAAGAGCACAAAACATATTATTGATTATGTGAGAACATATAAACGTTGTACTGCAGAGGATGATCCAAAAAAGTGTGTTAAATTCAAAGATCAAGATACTGTCTATCAATACAATACTAACAAAGGTGAAACAGCTTCAGTTGAAATAAATGCTTTCCCTAGTCCTCAATTAAAGGGGAGAGAAATGACTGCAAGAATAACCTCTCATCAGTATTGCGGAAAAGTTCAGTTTAGTATTGTGAGCCTTTCAGGCCAAATAGTGGGTGTAGACGTCATTCAAGGTGCCGGCGAGGGCAGTCAAAGAGGACATCTGTATGAAGGAGTTCTTATGGAGAATGAATCCAAAGAAATTGTCTTTCAGACTGATAATCTTGCAGCTGGAATGTATCTTGTGACTGCTTGGTTTGAGAAATGTGGATATGATGGTGCCGGATTTGGGAATCATGTTTTTAAAATGGTGGTTATTTAAAGGGACTAATAATGATAAAAAACTTAATTTTTACTCTTTTGTTCATCAGTTGTTCACCTGCACCTGCTCCAACGAGAGATGTGATCAATTCTCCAAGTACAAATCCAAATACAGTTAGTCCGAGTTCCACTACTTCTGGAACAAGTAATGAAACAAGCAGCGGATCAAGTTCAGCAACGAGTTCTGAAACCGGCACGGGCTCAAGCTCTGAAACCGGAACGGGATCAACTACAGGATCAACTACAGGCTCAACTACAGGCTCAAGTTCTGAAACCGGAACGGGATCAACTACAGGATCAACTACAGGATCAACTACAGGATCAACTACAGGATCAACTACAGGATCAACTACAGGCTCAACTACGGGATCAACTACGGGATCAACTACGGGATCAACTACGGGA